>NZ_JAUBOX010000036.1:0-71470 GCF_036700445.1 Microcoleus sp. T3_B1 | reverse complement strand
TCTTCCTTCAAAGGGGAGTTCAAAGTCGGATGGGGGGCTTGGGGCAAGCTCAGCTTTTCTATACACGCTCGCAGGTGGTGATGCACGGGTTTTGACTGATTATACCTGTTTTTCTTGCACCCTTACTACTTTGTTGGTCGGAAAACCCATACACTGTTTACTTTTCTCACTGATTCAGCAAGCCCTAATTTAGACTATCGATTAGACTTGCCTGGAGTCAAGGTAGAAACTTGTACTCAAATTGAGGGAAAAATTTACTTTCGACGCTCCTGTTTTAGCGTCAAAAATAGTTGGTACTCACTGTGAGAATTATACAGAAGAAATTCATCCGAATCTTGCGGAGTTCTGGGCGATCGCGCGATCGGATATAACGATTGCCCGGTTAATTGTAGGGAAACGGCACTGCGGTGTCCTACTTGCGGGTAATATCAAATCTGTTAGCATCGGAATTATTCCTATCTCTCTTCTCGACTTCTGCGTAAATGGGCGTCAATACCTTGTCCGGGGCGGTTAATACATTCTCTTTTTTTAACCGCAGATGATGGCAGATAAACACAGATTAACGCAGATGAATCCAATCGCGTCCGGTTGCACCATCCGTGATTATTGACTTTGACTGGATTTTACTATTCCGATGCTAGACGAGCGGCAATTACTATGAGAATATCATATTATACAATGGTTAGTAAAAACCGCGGGCGAGCTGCTACTTATGCTAAAGTTGTTGCGACTAGAGAACTGGGAATTCTGGTGGTGATGGTGTAGCGCCCGCAGATTCCTGATGTTGAGCAGGTTGCTGATGTGGAAGGGGCGATCGCTTGGTTAATTAAGCAGTTATTAGTTATTAGTTATTAGTTACATCCTTGGGGCGATCGGAATGTGCCAGCTTGCCTCAACTGAGCCTGTAGCAGCCAGACTGCAAGAATTCCTCTCCCCGAAGCGTCTATAACCAACTAAGCTACTATCAGCAGGTGGGGTTAAGGTCGCGGATCTGAGGGGGTGACAACGCTTCTGTCTTTGTGAGAGCGATCGATTTAAACTCTTATCAGTGCAAGGCTGTCCGGTTTTTTGTCACTCCGTCACGAGAATTACTCTAATAACCCTACCCAATCAGGAGACTCAAATATATGCAATACAAAAACGGTATGCCAATTGCCATTATTGGCGCGGGAATATCAGGCATTACGACAGCCAACATTCTAAAGAAAAATGGTTTCCAAGCAGTTGTTTTCGAGAAAGCCGAAAAGATGGGCGGAGTATGGGCAGTTGCATACCCAAACGTACACCTGCAAAATATCAGGGAACAGTATCATTTATCAGATTTTCCCTGGCCATTCAGCCCTGATTTACATCCCACCGGAGAACAAATCCTGAATTATTGGGTGCAAGCGGTCAACCATCTAAAGCTTGATGTGCGGTTAAATCACGAAGTTATCGAACTAAAAGAAACAGAAGATGGCTGGCTATTAAGATATAAAAACCAGGAGGGCGTTCACGAAGAATTATTTGGATACGTCGTTATCTCAGTTGGGCAATATACAGAAGGAAAGTATCAACCTGAATTTCCAGGTATCGAAGATTTCGGCGGGAAAATCATCACTGAACGGGATGTCCACACGCTTGATATATTTGATAATCAACGAGTTGTAATCGTTGGCTTCGGAAAAAGCGCCTTAGACATGGCGACTTTCGCAGCAAAACAAGGCGCACAAGTAAATCATGTATTTCGTACACCGCGCTGGCTTATCCCCGAATGGATTTTGGGCGTACATTTTACCTACGCATTATTCAGCCGCTTTGGAACAGTGATGATGACAAGTTGGGCGCATCCAACCGCCATTGAACGTTTCCTGCACAATCGCCTTGGCTTCATTGTTTCAGCTTTTTGGGATTTGATTGCATCCATCTTCCGCTTTCAAGTTCAGCGAAATGTTTCTGGAAAAGGTCAAGAGGCCCAGCGCCGCATCAAAGCTGTACAACCAGACCACAAACTATTGCCTGATTTACGTTCAGCCACAGCGGTTGCGCCTGAAAATTACTATCCGTTTATTGCAGAAGGAAAAATCTCGCCCCACCGTGCAGAATTATCGGGTTTTTCGCCAGAAGCAGTAAAGTTGAAAAATGGTTGCGAGATTCCATGCGATTTAGTCGTTCTATCTTTGGGTTCGCAAACGCCGATTTTTCCATTTTTGCCTGATAAATATCGAAAAATGTTGGAAACCGAACCCGATGGCGTGCAGTTATATCGCCACTTGCTTCATCCTCGCATTCCGGGCATTGCCTTTGCTGGGTTCAATCATGGATATATGCACGTGCCAGCAGTCGAGATCGCCACACAATGGCTGTGTGCTTACTTGCGTGGTGAACTTGAGTTACCTTCCAGCGAAAATATGGAAAAAAGTATTGAATATATCCGCCAGTGGAAACGCGCAAATATTCAATTTGAACCTTCGCGATCCTGTGCGACCAACACTCGCTTCCAACAATATATTGACATCATGCTTAAAGATCTGGGTGTTTCTCCTTATCGAAAATTGCCTAACATTTTCGCTGAGATATTCGGCAGATATCAACCATCAGATTATCTTGGAGTATGGGAAGAATATAATCACAAAAAGAAAAGTCGCTCTACTCCACTACACCCTCTTGCGTTGGATACATGATTGCTTTCCTAGCTTAAGCTGTTACCTTAGCAATGGGCACTGCCTGGGAATACAAATCGCTCGGCTAGGCCTCCAATTCCAATCACCAATGCCCAATTGCCAATTCTCAATCCCAAATTATTTGGATTTTTTCGGACTATTCAAAGAGTTAAGATGATTGTTCATATCCTGCAAATATTTTGATAAAACAGGATACTGTGAAGTTGCTAGTAGTGCATCGTTTTTCTGGCTGACAGTTGTTTCTAAGGGCAAAACTCGATAGTTCGTTTTATTGTTCAAAGTATAGCGGTGTACCCAAGTCGGAAAGGTTTTGATGCTGGTAATTTCTGTGGTTTTTTCTGGCAATGTTTTGCGAAGATTTACTTGGAAAATCACGCCTAAGTCTGTATATTTTTTATTCTGACCGGAAATGAAGTTTCCCATTGAATAAATTGCTACAGCTTTGCGGGTTTTCCCATTTTTGCCGGGGAAGTTAAAAATTTTGTAAGGTTGGACGACGTGGGGATGGCTGCCGAGAATGATGTCTGCACCGGCTTTTAATAGGTTTTCCACTAATTGTTTTTGTTGGGTGTTTGGCTGTCGCTGATATTCGTCGCCAAAATGCAGGGAAATTGCGATAATATCTGCTCCTTGTTTGCGGGCTTTGGCAATGTCTTTGACTATCTTTTTTTCGTCGATTAGGGAAACTAAGTAATCTTTGCCTTTGGGTATGGGAATGCCGTTTGTGCCGTAGGTGTAGGCTAGCTTGGCTAATGAAATGTTGTTTTTGGTGCTGATTAAAGTGCGATCGGCTGCGGCGGCTGATGTGGCTGTTCCTGTTGAGGCAATTTTGCGATCGCTCAGATTGGCGATCGTCCTAATTACCCCTTTTTCTCCACGGTCTAAAGCATGATTGTTCGCAGTTGTCAAGATATTAAATCCAGCTTTTTTAGCCGCATCCGCTAATTGAGCCGGTGCGTTAAATAGCGGATATCCCGTATATCCGCCCGCATCTTCGCCCGCTAAAGGTGTTTCGAGATTTCCGATCACCCAATCGCCTGTTGACAGGATACTTTTAACTGGTGCGAAGAAAGTGTCAAAATTGTATGTTTTATTTTTTGCGTCGTAGCCCGATCGCGTTTGGGTACTGTGCATCATGATGTCGCCGACAGCAATTAGTTTTGCTTCTTTGATTTCAGACTTTGGTTTGGCGGGAACAGGGGCTGCAATTGGCGATCGACTTTCTGTAGGCTGTGTGTTGGTTTGTGGCGTTTGGATATTGCAGCCTGCGATCGAAAGCATGGCAATTAGCGAGAGCAACCGACGAAAATCCATGATTTTTGAGAGTTATTTGTCGGCTTATATGGTATCATAACTAATTTAGTTACGAATCAAAAAATGAAAAAAAACTATCTAATTATTGCCTTTATTGTTTTTGTATCAATTACAGCTTTTGGTGTTTTGACTTACGCTCAAACTTCCGGCGATAGACCTTTTGAATTTGCCTTGATTGGCGATTTGCCCTACAGTGCCGAACAGGAAGCACAATTTCCGAGTTTGATTGCAGATATCAATCGATCGCCCGCAGCGTTTGTCGTCCACGACGGCGACATTAAAAACGGTTCTAGTGTCTGCGATGATGCAACTTTTGTCAGCCGCAAGCAGTTATTTGACAATTTTGAGATGCCGTTTATTCTTGCCTATGGTGACAATGAATGGACGGATTGCCACCGTTCAAAAAACGGCAGTTACGATCCAGTAGAAAGACTGGCTAAACTGCGAGAAATATTTAGCAACGGTAATCAAAGTTTGGGAAAGCGCACCTTAACTCTCACCCGTCAAAGCGAAAACCCGCAGTTTGCTAAATTCCGCGAAAATGTTCGCTGGATTTATCATGGAGTTGTGTTTTTCGCGATTAATATGCCGGGAAGCAACAACAATTTTGGCCGCACTCCCGAAGCAGATGCAGAATATGCCGATCGCAATTGGGCTAACTTAGCCTGGATCAAAGAATGTTTTGTTTTAGCCAAACGCAGCAACAGCAAAGGAATTGTGTTAGTTGCACAGGCAAATCCGGGATTTGAACTCGATCCGACCGACAAAAGAAGAAGCGGCTACAACGATTTTATCGCAACTCTGGAAACAGAAACAGGCAATTTCCCAGGGCAGGTTGTATTCGTCCACGGCGATACTCACTATTTCCGCATCGATAAACCTTTACCCTATTTTACCGATGAGACTCAACTACCGAGAATGAAAAATTTTACTAGGGTTGAAACTTTTGGTTCTCCAAACGTGCATTGGTTGCGGGCGTTTTATGACCCTACAAATCCTAATTTGTTTGAATTTAAACAGCAGATTGTTCCGCCAAATTAGGCGAGGTAACACAAAATTTATGCAAAAGAAATATTTTTGGGATTACACTTAAGATAGGTAGAATTGAGGAATTTATTTATGACGATCGCAACTGAGCGCCTTACTCTTGAACAATTTCTGAAACTGCCAGAAACTAAACCGGCTAGCGAATACATTGAGGGCGAGATTATCCAAAAACCTATGCCGAAAACAAAGCACAGTCTATTGCAATTAAGAACCTGCAACGAAATTAATCAGGTGACGCAAACTCCCAAGATAGCTTATGCCTTTCCAGAGTTGCGGTGTACGTTTGGCGGTCGATCGATTGTTCCAGATATTGCGGTACTATTGTGGGAACAAATTGAATTTGATGAGAGCGGTGAACCGTTGGATGATGTGCTAATTGCACCGTATTGGGCGATAGAAATTCTCTCGCCACAACAAAGCTCAAATCGCGTAACTAAAAAAATCATTCACTGTCTGCAACATAATTGTCAGTTGGGGTGGCTAATCGATCCAGACGATCGATCGATTTTAGCGTTTTTACCCAACCAACAACCGCAATTCTGCGAAGGTAGCGATGTCGTTCCTGTTCCCGAAATGATTCCCTTGAATATCACCGCTGAACAGGTGTTTAGCTGGTTGAGAATGCAAGAATGAATCAGGGCGATCGTCTTTTTTTACATCACATCCGGTTTTAAATCTCCTTTTCTTTAAAGTCTCGCGTGGCGCGGAGGCAAGGCAAGTGTAGTTGCGGTTGAAACCGCCGATCGTAGGGGCGGGTTTCACCGACAATAATTGTCAATAATCGACAATCTAGTAAACCCGCCCCCACCCAACGGTAAATCCCCATCTATGTTTTTCTACTGCGATCGAAATCAAGGTTCATGTAGGTTATTGGTGGTGTGGGGGCGGGTTTATATACATTGTTTGTACTCGTTATATATTGTCTGTAAAACCCGCCCCTACATATATTGTCTGTAAAACCCGCCCCTAGGAAATTCCCTATTTCCGCCACCTGTCAAATTGGTCTTCGGAACAGCCATTAATACATTGATTGCTGACTTTAAAGTCTCGCGTGGCGCGGAGGCAAGGCAAGTGTAGTTGCGGTTGAAACCGCCGATCGTAGGGGCGGGTTTCACCGACAATAATTGTCAATAATCGACAATCTAGTAAACCCGCCCCCACCCAACGGTAAATCCCCATCTATGTTTTTCTACTGCGATCGAAATCAAGGTTCATGTAGGTTATTGGTGGTGTGGGGGCGGGTTTATATACATTGTTTGTACTCGTTATATATTGTCTGTAAAACCCGCCCCTACATATATTGTCTGTAAAACCCGCCCCTAGGAAATTTCCTATTGCCGCCACCTCTCAAATTGGTCTTCGGAACAGCCATTAATAAATTGATTGCTCACCCAACCGTCAAGGATTGTCAAAGTTTCATTAGGAGGATTTCCCGAAAATCTGGCCGCAATTTTTACCCAATTACCTTGTCTGCTGACAGCCCTAACTCCGTCTCCTCTTTTCAATTTAGCTACAACCGGGTACTGATTGCCTGGGCCTTTGCGAAGGTTAACAGCGCCACCTTCACCTGTAATAAACGAGCATTGAGTTTGCTTTTTTAAAGCTTCTGCTTTTTCTGGAGCAAGACTTTGCTGCTTGCCGAAAACAGGGAAGCTGTAAAGTGAGAAGCTAAAACTTGCAACTGCGGCTGCAATGAAAAAGGCTTTTGATTGAGTAAAACTTAGCATTATTTCATCTCCTTGGATTGGCAGGACTGAAGTCCTGACTATGAACTTTTTGAGAAGGACTGAAATCCTTACTACTAACTGTTATTTGACAGAGGCAAACCATTCGGTAACACCTTGGGCGATCGCCTCGGCTAACTTCTTCTGTTCTGTCGGATTCACAATCCATTCAAACTCTTCGGGATTGATCATAAATCCCAATTCCATTAAAACAGATGGAGTAACGGCAGGACGAGTCATGGCTAAGTTGTTCCAGAATACACCATAACTCGGACGGTTCAAATTGGCAACTAAATAATTGTGCAAAAACATTGCCAAACTGTGCGCTTGCGGGTGAAACCAGAAAGCGCCGACGCCTTTAGTATTAATGGCGTCGCCGTTATCCGGCAAAGCATTGTAGTGAATTGAAATTGCGATCGCAGGTTCTTCTTTTTGAATCATTTCCACCCTTGGCGGCAAATCCAAATCGACATCTTCTACCCGCGTCATTAGCACATTCGCGCCCCGATTTACCAATTCCTCTTGCACCAATTTCGACACCGTTAAAGCTACTGTTTTTTCCCTAATTCCCACTGGGCTCACAGCACCTCCATCTTCCGGCCCGCCGTGTCCCGCATCGATGAGAATCTTAATTCCCGACAGCGGCTTTGCTTGCGACACAGGTGTCATGCTTGTATTCGCGGGCGGGTTTTTTAAAGACAGCACTAAAGTTGTGCCCTCGTATCTCAATTTATAGCCCCACTGCTGGGCAGATTTGAGATTAAAAGTGTATTGTACTTGCAGTGGCGCGATTTGTTGCCATTCTAAACGTGAAATTACTGGGTCATCCGAGAGGCGAATAATGTCAGTTTGAGCGGTAGTATTGTACAGGGTTAAAGTGAAAGTGCGTTCTCCTTCCTGCACGGTGACTGGGACGGGTGTTTCTAAGGGAAATAACACCTCTGTCCAGCCGGAAACTTGACGCGAGCTGGCGCTGCGAATAATCGATCGCGGAGGCACTGTATCCTTGACAATTCGCACTTCCGATGCTTTAATCCAAGCACCGTAATCGAGTCTGAGCCATTCTCCTTCGCGCCCGATAATTGTTGCTCGCGTTCCCTTCGGCAGCGGTGTCATCCGAGAAAAATCTGTACTCGCCCCGGTTCGGGCAACACCCGGATCGGCCGTTACTTCTGCTATTTCTAAATCCGCCGGAGACAGAATAGAAATCTTGCCAGTACCTTGTTGGCTGATAGTTTGACCGTTCATTGTTAGCTCAAAGGATGGCACGCCTAAATCAACTGTTTCTTCCTTAGATGAGAGGGCGTTCTCAGGGGTTTTACCGCAGCCTTGATACTGTTGGCTGCCGCCTTTTTTGATCGGGGAATTTGCGTCTAAAAGTACAGATGCGTTGTCGGGTAGTTCCACTTGCGATCGCGCTTTTAAAGGAATAGTAACGCCCGCCAATTTTACTGAAACTTGAGCATTGGCAGGTGCGATCGCCCCAAAGCAAATATATTCTCCCGGCAAACTCGCCACATCGACTTTTGGCGTCAGAGAATCTTTAGCAAAAGCCAATCCTACAGGGGCTACCGGCTGATTCGACTCGCGCGTCACCTTAATTTTGACTTCCTGATTTTCGTAACGCAATGTAAAGAGATTTTCGCCGAGTTGCAGCGGAAAAGTCGGGGCGAAATGGCCGACTGCGGTGCGCGAAATTTGGTTGCCATTTACCAAAACCTCACCCGTTGCCGGCGCTGTGCCGATGAAAAAGATGCGATCGGCTGTAGTTTTGTGGTTAGCGGGAGGATAAGCGACGAACAAAGGTTGAACCGCGACAGCTACAGAGGCGATCGCCATTATCAAGCCAAACACACATAATCCTAAAAATTTTATCATTCTAAATTGCAACTAATTGAGACTCTGTTGATTATTTATACTAGAACTTGCCCTAAGAAACCGGATTTCAGAGGATTAGTCGTAAGTCTTATTTACTAGACAGAACCCATTTTATCAGGTTTGTAGTTGCAATTGAGTGATCGGCAATATAAATTCCTGCGTAAAACCATTAAGTTTTAATTAGTTCAGAGGTCGTTCTCCACAGTTGATCCAACCGATTCGCCGGCATCGTCAGATACAAAACATCCCCCGTACTCAGACAACAATTCAGTAAATCCCAGCCGTGAATAGTTTGACCCTTAGTTTCCGCATAAAGAGGCACAAAATCAGCAGACATAGCAGCATCTTGAATACGGTGGCCACAGAAAGGATGGTTGGGCGTAATCAAGGTAGCCAAGCAAACCCATAGACTGTCAGCAGTCATTCCGTTCCCTAAAATTCTGCCTCCAATCGCCGCCGCCGCGAAAGCAGGATCTGCCAATTCCGTCGGGTTCAAAACTCCTTCAAACTCAAAAACTTGCTGCACCATTAAAGCAAAGTGGGGGTATTGATTGCCAGGGTAAACGCATCTTAACTTTAACCCCAAAGATGCTACAGTTATATCCGACTAATTTTCTAGGTAGTTTCTTGTAGTTTAGTGGTGCTATCAATGGCAAGAGGTTTTAGTAAAGCTGTAACTTCGCAACAAAAACCAAAAGATTCATTGCCTTAAAAGAATCTTTTAAATACCAGTTTTTTAGAGCCTTTTGCTGGGAGCATCTCATATTTGTAAAAATACTTCTTCTGGCTCATTCCTCCTTCTGGCTCCTTCCTTCTTCTTCTTTCCTTCTGCCTCTTTCCTTCTGCCTCTTTCCTTCTGCCTCTTTCCTTCTGCCTCCTGCCTCCTGCCTCCTGCCTCAAAACTCCAATTTCTAGCGGAGGGCTGCAAAGGTGAGATGCTCCCCTTTTGCTTTCCGTGAAAGACCCAAGAATAGAAAGAAGTAAAGAACACTTACTTAAAGATATTAGATCAATTGCGATTCTAGCTGTCCTCAGCGGTGCCGACGGATGGGTGGCAATAGAAGACTATGGTAATGCCAAATATGAATGGTTAAAAAGCTTTCTAGAATTACCGAATGGTATACCATCTCCTGACACATTTAGTCGGGTATTTGCCCGAATTGAACCGCAGCAGTTTCAAGAATGTTTTTTGAGTTGGGTAAATGCGATATTCGGGGAATTATAACTAAACGTGATTGCCATTTATGGCAAAACGATGAAACAATCTTATGACCGAAATAACCAGCAAAAAGCGCTACATATAGTCACTGCGTGGTGTTCATATCATCAATTATTTTTAGCAAAAAAAGTCGATAAAAAATCTACCGAGCTGACAGCAATTCCGGCATTAATAGAAATGTTAGAAATTGCCGGAAGCGTAATAACCATAGATGCTCGCTTGATGTCAAAAAGACATAACATCTCTGATTATCAAGAAAAAAGGAGATTATGTTTTAGCTTTAAAAGGGAATCAAAAACTCCTCTACCAAGCTGTGAAAGAGTGGTTTGAAGTACCTAAGAAATAAGATTATTTAGGCAGAGACTACAATCCGGCATGAGCAAGTAGAATCGGGACATCATGGAGTGGAAAAAAGACAAGTGTGGACTGTTGATGTATCCGAGTTACCACCTCTGCACAATCAAGAATTATGGACGGGATTAAAAACAGTTGTCATGATAGTTAGTGAACGACGGCTGTGGAATAAAACCACGACAGAAGCTCGTTTTTACGCTTAGTAGTTTAAGCAGTCATGCTGAAAAAATTGCTGGGGCGATCCGCAGTCATTTGGGCATTGAAAATAGCTTACATTGGACACTCGATGTTACATTTTGTGAAGATGAAAGCCGGATTCGGAAACAGAACTCTCCCGAAAATCTTGCACTTCAATCGGAGGCTAGCAATAAATTTACTGAAACAAGAGAAAACTTCCGGCACAAAGTCTAAAAATGAAACGGTATCGAGCGGCAATGGACAATAATTATTTAGTTCAAACTTTAAACTCTGCCAGTTAATACTCGCAATCTAACACCTATCTAAGAAGGAAAATTATCCGGCTTTAAGAACTTCAGAAAATCTTAAGGTTCTGATTTAATGTGATCAAGTCGGGTGAAAATTAAGAATTTTAAGAAGGTTTTTTTAGTGATTTAGTAATGCAAAAATTCACTTTTTTGTCAAATTAATTTAGATGCGTTTACCCGGTAGCTAAATAAGTAACCAGCTCATCTAAATTCTAATATTGTTTATTCTTTAACCACTCGATTACTTCAGTATTTTGTCGAGCTGTTAAATACCCTTTTGACCCTTTATGTCCTAGGTTTATTCCGGCGATGCCTTGGGTTTTAAATTGTTTTTTCCAATAACCACTAAAAAATTTACTTACACGCCATATCTTGCTGATTTCATGGTAGATATTACCTGAGAGCGCCATCGGATCAGCTATTGCTCGTTTTAGTTCTCTGGCATCGATATCGCTTTTAATGAAAGATTCTAATTGGGCTATTTCTTTTTCCATATCTTTTTGTGGCAGTTGTAAGTTATTCATTTTT
This sequence comes from Microcoleus sp. T3_B1, assembly GCF_036700445.1. NCBI lineage: Bacteria > Bacillati > Cyanobacteriota > Cyanophyceae > Oscillatoriales > Microcoleaceae > Microcoleus > Microcoleus sp. T3_B1. The sequence goes on along the minus strand of NZ_JAUBOX010000036.1, from coordinate 60,258 downwards.
TTATGGTCACAATCAAGTATTGCATATAATTGTCTCATAGTCTTGATAATGATTTAGGATTGCTATAGCGGTTCTCAAGCGTGGTGAGGTATGCCCTATGCCCACGGAGGCCTATGCCCACGGAGGCCTATGCCCTATGCCCATGAGTACCTCATATGAGAGCTCGAAAGGCTATATAGCATTTCGAGCTCTCATATGAGATATCATGTTACTGACACTCACTTGTGGGGGTCAAACAGAGAAGATAAGATCAAATGAACTATAATTACATGGTTCAGTACAGCCACGCGAAAGCGATACCACACATAATAGCATTTTGTTGACAGCACGATCTGCTTGACTCACAACACGTTTACTGATACCAAACTTCATACATTGTTAAAAATGAAAGCTTATTCGATTGATTTTAGGCAAAAAATCCTTGATACTTATCATGCTGAACCCATTTCACAAAAAGCAATAGCTAAGCGTTTTTCGCTCTGCCCTGAGTTTTGTACAAAAATTGCTTAAACAATATCGTGAAACAAAAAATATTACCCCGAGAACTGACCGATGTGGAGTCAAAGGAAAACTGAATGCGGATCGCCTACTCATCTTGGCGGAATTGATTGAAGGAAATAATGATGCAACTCTTGAAGAACTCCGTTATTTACTTTATGGGAAAATTGGATTTTCCGTTAGTAGAGCAACAATAGGAAGAATGATAAAACTCTTAAACATTACTGTTAAAAAAAACTCTCTTCCCTTCAGGCAAAGGCACTGAGCGAGTTCAAATCCTGCGATGTGAGTTCGGGAAAACAATTAAAAATATTAGTTTGAAAGACTTAATATTCATTGACGAATCGGGAGTTAATTTGGCAATGGTGAGGTTATATGCTAGGTCTTTAAAAGGTGAAAGGGCCAAGGGGCCAAAACCAACTAAACGTGGCAAAAATGTCTCAATAATTGGAGCAATGTCAGTCAATGAAATTTTGACATCGGTTAATCTAATAGGCGGAACTGATGCAATTACATTTGAAGCTTTTATTATCAGAAAACTTGTGCCAAAACTATGGAAAGGTGCTTGTGTAGTGATGGATAACTGTCCCATTCACCAGGGAGAAGAAGTGAAAAAAGCGATCGAAGAAACCGGGGCAAAATTAATATACTTATCACCTTATTCACCAGATTTTTCACCGATTGAAAATCTGTGGTCAAAACTTAAAATCATTCTCCGTTCTATCAAGACTACTAATTATCAAGAATTAGGAAAAGCACTCTTAGTTTGCGTTCGGACAAGTTACATCGTCAAATATTTTTAACTGGTTTACACACTGCTGTTATTGTACCTCATCTTTTTGAGAAAGGCTATATATACGGCAGACCATTGATGATCGCTACAGCAATCCTATTTCAGTTGTAAACTAATTTTTTTCACAGTAAACTATCCATTAAATCCATAACGCGGATAGCATCATCTGACAAAGATAGAGATTCTTGTTGATTGAGGTGATGCTCCAAAACTCCTTTGAGCGCAATCAATTTCAGGCTATTTTCTGCTAAAGTCTCAGAAATAGCTTGTGCTCCCGGCAAATAGCCGATCGCCCCCAAGTCCATCAAAGCCGATCGCCTCAACTGCAAATTATCCCCATTCAAAGCACTTACCAACCGCTCTCCATAAACCCGCTCACCAGTTAGCTGATACATCGCCCGCGCCGCAGCGTACTGCACCCGCTCCACAGAATGTTCTAAAAAAGGTGAAATTAGCGGTATTGCTTCTGTCGCTTGCAGGGTTCCCAAAGCTTCAATTACCGAGTCGTAAGGTTGCACGAGGTGCGATTTTCCTGGCACTCGCACAGCCACAGCTACGCCCCCATCCAATAGCTTCATTAGCGGCTCAATAGAATCGCGATAGCCCAGCATTTCTAGAGCTTGAGCGGCCGCTTCCCGCACGTAATAATCAGCGCATTCCAAACAACGAATCAGGGCCGGTAAGGCTTGTTTGTCGCCCAATTTACCCAGAGCCCGCGCCGCATTTCGTAATAGGGAATAGTCGCCAATTTTTGTTTGTTCTGACTCTTCTTCCAATGCGGCAATTAAAGCTGCAATAGCTGCAGGTTCCTTGACTCTAAATCTGCCCACCCACCAAGCAGCATAATACCGGAGACTGTAATCTTGGGAGTGCAAATTTGCGATCGCCTGTTCAACTGTTAAAGACTCGCCCTCAGCTACACCCGCCGGCGGTGAGTCGGATTCGTAATAATCCATAGTGATTAGTGATTAGTTATTAGTTATTAGTTATTCGGCGATTGAAATCGCTGCTACACAGACAAAACCTGCAAGGCAAGGGTTAGGGAAACTGGCCGATTAAAATCGCTACTAAACAGACAAAACCCGCTTGCGCGGGTTGCATTAACTCTTAGTCCGCTTGGAGTGGACTTTGTTTGTCTAGGAGCGATTTTCATCGCCCCTTCTAGCTTGTGTCGGAGCGATTTTCATCGCCCCTTCAACCAAACTATTGGTGATCGTGCGATGATTCATGAGATGACTCATGGGATGATTCTGCACCCGCGTTTAAAGGATGAATGCTGACAATTTTCCCGCCCATGCGAGTAATCCGCTGCATTTCTTGATTCATCCGATTGTAAGGCACGTTGATAAATGTACTCGCGCTCGATCGAATCGAATAATCCACATTATCTGTTTCATCGCTTTGGCGCAAGCCGACAACTTCATACCGAAAGCAGCGACCAGCCGAAGCTGTATTGCCACTTTTTCCACCTACAATTTGACCCAACATAAGCTTCTTGGTAATTGGTAATTCTGACTGTTGACTGTTGACTGTTGACTGTTGACTGTTGACTGTTGACTGTTGACTAAAAGCTAGTAACTGCCAACTGCCAACTGCCAACTGACTAAATGGGAGTAATGCTGGCGATTTTCGCGCCCATGCGTTGAAATTTCTGCATTTGCGAGGACAACTCCTCAACAGGTACGATGAAAGCCTTGCTGCTGCGGCGCACGCTGGGATAGCCGCCCGTGCGAATGCCCGAAACTTCCACGCGCACCAGCCGTCCTTCTTTGCCGTAAGCCGCAGCGCCGCCGAAAGTGCTGCTGGGAGTTACGTTTCTGGCAGAAGGCCGATATGCCCAACCTTCGTTACCGCCAGAAGGCCCAACTACAGCCGTAGCGGTGTTAGTGCCGAGTTCGACAGCTAAGCGAGAGTTATTGCCTTCTAGTTGAGATGTATCGCTGTTTGCATAGCCGCGATACAACCGGAACATCCGGGTAAAACCGACGGTTTTTTGACCGCGCTGGGTGTTAAAGCCGCGGTAGTAAGGGACGATACTTTCGCCAAAGTTTTCTTGATACTCTACTGAATCGATGTAAGAATCAATATCAGCGTCGTAGCCTTGTGTTTGGTACAAATCTAAGTGCTCAACTACTTCAGATTCGTCGTAGGGAGCGCGACCGAGCAAGTGTTTGTAGTTTAGTTCGATCGTCCGAGTTTGGAAGCTGTTGTAGAAAAACTTGGTTTTGTACAGTTCTGACTTAGCTACAGCGCGTACAAATTCTCGTACCGTCAAACTGCCGTCCCGCAGCAAAGACTCGGAACTTGTAAGTCGTTCGGATTTCATTAAATAGTCGTTGCCCAGTACCTGACGGTAAACCGCACGAATCACAGTTTCAACGTCGTCTTTGCTATAGTTCGGGCGCAGTTCTACCTTCGGCGCATCGCTCAATGCGGATGTTCCTAGTCTGGACGCTGCTGTTGTAATCGCCACCAGATTTTCTCCTAAATTATTAATGACAAAAGTTTAATGCTTGGTTGCACTTGAAATTTTTAGGACTAAGGATAATATGCCTCAAAGTAGGGTGTACACTGCACACCTTACATATCCACATAAAATTGAAGAATTTTTTAGCCTTAGTCCTAATTTGCTAAAGACGTTTCAAAAAAAACGTCTATACACAAACTTTAAGCTGTGGTAATACTTACCACTTTGCCGCCACGTTTGTTGATTTGCTGCAAGCGGCTCGAAAGTTGCTCGTAAGGCACGAGATATTCCGTCGTAGTCCGGCGCACTTGAGGGGAAAACTTAGCCGAACCTTGCATTGCGGTGACTCGGTAGAGTTGGTCGCGAGAACCGCCGGAGATGCCGCCAAGGGCTTTTCCGGTGGAGGCCGTGTATATCGGCGAAGCCATATTTCTCGCTACTTCCCAAGTCAGGCGGGCTTGGGTTTGGTTTTGCGAGCGATCGCTAGAAGCAAAACCCCGGTACAGTTGAAACATCCGGTTAAAACCGACGGTTTTTTGACCTCTTTGAGTCGCGAAACCGCGATAGTAAGGCACTATACTTTCGCCAAAATTTTCTTCATACTCAACTGAGTCAATGTAAGAATTGATTTCAGCTTCGTAGCCTTCTGCATTGTACAAATCAACGTGGAAAGCAATTTCCGACTCGTCGTAAGGAGCGCGGCCCAACAAATGCTTGTAATTAAGCTCAATTAACCGCGTTTGCGAGTTCGGATAAAAAAACTTTTTCCGATAAGTTTCGGAATGTGCAATTGACCGCACAAAATCTTTCACTGAAATCTGCCCTTGCATCAGCAGAGATTCAGCACTGGTAAGTCGTTCGCTCGACATTAAATACTCGTTGCCGAAAACTTGGCTGTAAGCAGCGCGAATTACTGATTTCGCATCGTCTTGCGTCCAGTGTGGGCGCAGTTCTACCCGTCCCGCTTCTTCAAATGCTTTTATTCCCAACCGTTCTGCTGCACCTAATCCCGCCATCTTTGCTTCTCCCTTTTTTGCTTTAAAAACTGAAAACTGCTTAAAAAAGTATTTGCAAAACTAGGCTTAGATCGCAGATGCCCGGAATTCTAAACAACCGCTAACACTTAAGCTAACAGCAGCTTACAATTCCGGGCATCACGCAAATCTAGCTCAGAGCGTTGATTGCGTAGTCGATGTAGGAATTCGCTTCAGTTGCAGCGTCGCCACTCAGACCGTGGTTGCCTTTGATGTACTTGAGAGCTTCAACGTACCAGCTAGGAGACAATTCAAATGTCCGGTTGATTTCGTCAACACCTGCAATCAGGTACTCGTCCATCGGACCGGTGCCGCCTGCAACTAAGCAGTAGGTTACCATGCGGAGGTAGTAGCCGATGTCGCGAGAGCACTTGGCTTTACCGGTTGGGGTAGAAGCGTAGTTAGGGCCTTGCATTTGTTGTGTGTACGGGAATTTGTTGTACACAGCTTGAGCTGCACCGTCGATCAAGCGCTGAGAGTTGGCGGTCAAAGCCTTGGCTGCTTCCAAACCGGCTGCTGCTTGGCGGAAACGTCCGAAGGCGACTTGCAGTTCAGTGCTGCTCAGGAAACGGCCTTGAGAATCGGCTGCGGTTACTGCTTCAGTCAAAGGGGTTTTCATTGTTCTGGTTTCTCCCTAATGTTGTGTTGTTTTTGTACAAAAATGATTGTTTGCAAAAATGCGATGCTCGCTTCTTTACAAGAAAGGTTCGCTTGGCTATTTTTAGCCGACTGCACTGGCTGCGCGGTCGAAGTAGCTGCCGATTTCAGACATCAGCGAGCTGCAATCACCACGGGTAACGCCGTTGGGGTCGTTAGCGATCGCGATCGCTGCTTCTTTCATTTTTTGCACGCCGGCTGCAACTGAGCCACCGGGAACTCCCAGAGCTTGGTATGTTTCACGCAGACCGTTCAAGCAGCGGTCGTCCAAAACGCTGGCGTCGCCTGCAAATGTTGCATAGGTGACGTAGCGCAAAATGATTTCCATATCGCGCAAGCAAGCTGCCATGCGGCGGTTGGTGTACGCATTGCCACCAGGAGCGATCAGTTGAGGCTGTTCGGCGAACAGGGTGCGAGCTGCATTGGCTACGATGCTGGATGCGTTGCCGGTGATGCGGTTTACTGCATCAATCCGCTTGTTAGCGTCGGAAACCATGCTGCTGAGAGCATCTAGTTGACCCGGAGCTAGAAATTCGCCGCGAGCGTCTGATTGGGAAACCACTTTTGTAAATGCGTCAAACATGAAAGAACTCTCCTATTTGAGTTAATTGAGTTTGGTTGCGGTATAAAACCGTTAAGTTAAATTTGTTCAGGCTACGAGTGCCTGCAAGGGTTGAAATTTGATGCCAGCTAATCTGCTGGTCCCATCGATCTCTCCCTTTCCGCTACCTGCACTATTGTTACATTGCAACGGAGGTTTAAGAAACCTTAGAAAATTTTACACCTTTTATGAGATGCGACAAACCTTGTCAATCAGGGTTTTTGTTAACTTTGGCCTGTCGTTTCAACCCTCTGATAATCTTTATACAATGCTCGCCTGCGTTTGTTTATTACAAATTATTACAGAAACTTATCTCTCTAAGAAGGTAAATATTTGGGGTGCAATTGCGGGCAAATCTCCTTCCGAGGGTAGATGCGCGAGGGCATCCGTAAACGAAGAGTTTGCTTCGATCGCCCTGCTGTGGGGGTAGAACCCCCCCAAACCGTCCCGTGGGCAGATCGCCTTTGTTAGCTTTCTGTGGAAAAGCGGGATTGTTAAGAAGTGTTAAGTAAATTAAAGTTTTGGTAATAGAAGGCTGGGGGAATAGGGAAAAAAGCAAAAATTCTGCCCAATGTCAGGAGGCCTGCAAAATTCGGTGTGGGAAAAATCCCCAAGATTTTGAAGCCCCTCGCCAGAGCCTCAGCTTTTGCCGGAAATATCACCATTTGAAGACTAAACTCAGCCGTTGGGCATTGGGTAAAAGCCGAAGAAATTGCTAATTTTTAGTAGTAAGGTGGATAGGTGCTATCAGATACATTTAACCCGGTAAATCCAGGATTGCGCCTCGATATACTGTGTATGGCAGATCGGGCATCGCTTTTAGCGATCCCTAATAGGGAGGTATCTCTCAAAGCTTTCAACAAAATATTGAAAGCGCTATTCAATGCGTTACGTTTTTGGGGGCTGAGCCGTTACGCTTACTACGAAACTTTTTCGCTTAGTCCGATGCTTCGGCGCTGGTTTTAAACGGTAGCCTATCCTATTACATACTGCCAATGTCTACCGCTATCTTCTAAGAGTTTACAAGAATTCGTTTACTATACGAAAACAGCCGTAGGTCTACAAACGGCGCGATCGAGCCACCAGACGCATTAAAGTTAAAAGCTTATTGCTTCCCCGGCATCGAACGGCCCCAAACCAGTCCCAAGTTAAACAGTTTTTTACTCAGAACTCAAAACTTAAAACTCTCTCACTGTAATCAGCCAGATGGATCGGCTGTAGCTGTCCGGCCACAACCACCTTTATGCCCCACGATCGATCGTAATTTATGTCTTCAAATTCTCCCTCTTCTTGGCACACCGTAGCAATTGACCAAACTCTCCAGCAGCTCAGCAGCAACAAAGACGCTGGCTTGAGCAGCAAACAGGTGTCAGAACGCTTGCAGCAATACGGCCCCAACGAACTCGAAGAAACAGGAGGCCGCAGTCCGTGGTCGATTTTTGTCGATCAGTTCACCAACATCATGTTGTTGATGCTGATGGGTGTGGCCGTGATTTCGGCTTTTTTGGACATCAGGTCAAATACTTTTCCCAAAGATGCGATCGCCATTTTTGCGATCGTCATACTCAACGGCATTCTCGGCTATTTCCAAGAGCAAAGTGCTGAAAAAGCCCTCGCAGCCCTCAAAAACCTGGCTTCCCCCCTAGTCAGAGTCGTGCGGGACGGCAAAACTTCGGAAATAGCCGCCAAGGAACTCGTACCCGGAGACGTGATGCTGTTAGAGGCTGGGGTAAAAATAGCAGCAGACGCACGCTTGATCGAAACATCAAATCTGCAAGTCAGAGAATCTGCTTTGACAGGAGAAGCCCTAGCAGTAACCAAGCAAGCAGAGCTAGAACTTCCAGAAGATGCTTCCTTGGGCGATCGACTCAACCTGATTTTTCAGGGCACAGAAGTTGTTCAGGGACGAGCAAAGGCGATCGTCACCAACACCGGAATGAAAACTGAACTGGGCAAAATTGCCACCATGCTTCAGTCAGTAGAAACCGAACCGACTCCCCTGCAACAGCGGATGAGCCAGTTGGGAAATGTTCTAGTCTCCGGAGCCCTAGCCTTAGTCGCAATAGTCGTCATCGGCGGCATGATTACCTTCCAAAACGGCGGCATCGGGTTCGATACCAGCAGGTTTGAAGAGTTGTTAGAAGTTTCTCTAAGCATGGCTGTGGCTGTGGTTCCCGAAGGACTCGCAGCAGTCGTGACAGTCACTCTGGCACTCGGAACTAGGCGGATGGTGAAGCGAAACGCCCTGATTCGCAAACTGCCTGCAGTAGAAACTTTGGGATCAGTTACTACCATTTGTTCTGACAAAACAGGTACTCTGACTCAAAATAAAATGGTAGTTCAGCTAGTCTCGACGGGCGACTGCACAGTCGCCGTAGCAGGCGACGGCTATGCCCCGATCGGAGATTTTACCGATCGCCTGACATCGGCCAAAATTAATAATTTAGAGGAATATCCAGAACTCGAATCTTTATTAATTGCCTGTGCAGTTTGCAACGACGCAGTATTGCAACAAGAACAGCAACAATGGCAGATTTTAGGCGACCCCACAGAAGGAGCTCTGCTGTGTGTAGCCGGAAAAGCAGGCATTTATAAGGAAAAACAGTCTCAATTGCTGCCACGGACGGCGGAATTTCCTTTTTCTTCCGAACGCAAGCGGATGAGCGTGATTTGCGAAGTGCCAGGCCGATCGGGACATTCGGGATTTCCAGCAGTTGAAGGACAGCAGCCGAATTATTTGATGCTGACCAAAGGTTCTCCAGAGTTGACTTTGGAGCGCTGCAAAGGCATTATAGTCGGCGATCGAGTACAACCTTTAACCCAGGAAATGCGCGATCGCATCCTCGTCGAAAACAACAACATGGCAAGCGGTGGTTTGCGAGTCCTCGGGTTTGCGTACAAACTCTGGGAAAACTTGCCGCCCGAAGGTTCTGAGGAAACCAGCGAACAAGACATGATTTGGCTGGGACTCGTCAGTATGCTGGATGCCCCGCGCCCGGAAGTGCGGGAAGCAGTGGTGAAGTGCCGCGATGCTGGCATTCGGGTGGTGATGATTACAGGAGACCACCAGTTGACAGCCAAAGCCATCGCCTACGATTTAGGTATTGCAACAGAGGGCGATCGAGTTCTCACCGGTCAAGAATTAGAAAAGCTCAGCCAAGAAGAACTCAAACAGCAAGTCGAACAGGTTAGCGTTTACGCCCGCGTCTCCCCCGAACACAAATTGCGGATTGTCCAAGCTTTGCAAAGTTGGGGCAAATTTGTCGCCATGACCGGCGACGGCGTTAACGACGCCCCAGCCTTGAAACAAGCCGATATCGGCATCGCAATGGGGATTACCGGCACCGATGTCAGCAAAGAAGCTAGCGATATGGTGCTCCTCGACGACAACTTCGCAACTATTGTCGCCGCCGCTGAAGAAGGGCGAGTGGTTTATAGCAATATTCGCCGCTTTATTAAATACATTTTGGGCAGCAACATCGGCGAAGTTTTGACAATTGCGGCCGCACCTTTAATGGGTTTGGGAGGAGTGCCGCTGACGCCTCTGCAAATTTTGTGGATGAACTTAGTAACAGACGGCGTTCCCGCTTTGGCTTTGGCCGTGGAACCGGGGGAACCGAACGTGATGAAAAGGCCTCCTTTCAGTCCGCGAGAAAGTATTTTTGCGCGGGGTTTGGGTTCTTACATGATTCGGGTCGGGATTATTTTTGCAATTTTGACGATCGCGATGATGTCCTGGGCTTACGGATATACCACCAACCCTAACCATGTTGGAGATCCCGAAGCTTGGAAAACAATGGTGTTTACAACTCTTTGTTTGGCGCAAATGGGTCACGCGATCGCAATTCGGTCTAACACTCAGCTAACTATCGAGTTAAATCCCTTCACTAATGTTTTTGTGTGGGGGGCTGTAATTGTGACTACTATGCTGCAATTAATGCTGATTTACGTTCCGCCACTGAGAGCCTTTTTCGGCACTCATTATTTAACGGGGTTTGAGTTGCTAGTTTGCTTCGGTTTCAGCGCTCTGATGTTTGTCTGGATTGAAATGGAAAAACTGTTTGTGCGCTTTTACAACAAATCTAGGAAATAGTGTTAACGGCTGACGGATAGTGAGCGATGTTTCATTATTCGTTAGATGGCTCTCATTCCGCGCTCTTCTCAACATCCGCAAGATATCCCGCAGGGGTTTTTAACCCCTGCCTCAAAGCAAAAGTCCTCGCTATGAGGACTGAAAAAACTATGTTTTAAAAATACAAAGAAAAATAAAGATTTTTCTGGCAGGGTGATTATCAATAACCCACGTCAACAGTCAGCAGTCAACAGTCAACAGTCAACAGTCATTATATTATGTATTTAAAAACGCTGCACCTACGGCAGTTTCGGAACTACTTCGATCAAAAGGTAGCCTTTGAGGCTCCCAAAACTATTTTAGTAGGAAATAACGCTCAAGGAAAATCTAACTTGTTAGAAGCGGTAGAGTTGCTTTCCACATTAAAAAGTCATAGGGTAGGGCGCGATCGCGATTTAATACTCGACTCAAAGCCGATCGGGCAAATTGATGCTACACTCGAACGTCAAACCGGAGCGATCGACTTAGCTTTAACTCTTCGCTCTGGGGCGCGTCGGACACTGAAGCTCAATGGTGAACCGCTGCGTCGCCATTTAGACTTTTTGAGCGTCTTAAATGTAGTGCAATTTTCTTGTTTGGATTTGGACTTAGTGCGTGGCGGGCCCGAAGGAAGGCGCAATTGGATCGATCGCCTAGTCATCCAATTAGAACCGATTTACGCTCACATTTTGCAGCAGTACAACCAAATTTTGCGCCAGAGAAACGCTCTGTTGAAACGTTCTAAAGAAATCAGGAAAGCGGAATTTTCCGACAGTTTTGACAAAATGCGATTTATCGGATCTGAAACTCCCGAAGACCAAAATATCGCAGAATTCCCAATGCCCAATGCCCCATTCCCAATTCCCCATTCCCAATTCCCAATTCCCAGTTCGGAATTAGCTTTGTGGGACGCGCAGTTGGCGACAGCGGGCGCTCGCGTCATCCGCAGGCGCGATCGAATTTTGGAGCGTTTGATGCCTTTAGCTCGAAATTGGCACCGTTCAATTAGCGGTTCAGCAGAAGTTTTGGATGTGAAATACGATGCTAATATTGAAGTAAGTTCAGAATTTATCGCTAAAGATAATCTCGAAGGAGTGCGGCAAGCATTTTTAGAGAAAATTCAAAAAAGGGCGATCGCAGAACAGTTTCAAGGAACCACTTTAGTCGGCCCCCACCGCGACGATATTACATTTACAATTAACAATACCCCAGCTCGTCAATACGCATCCCAAGGTCAGCAGCGAACTCTGGTATTAGCATTAAAATTAGCCGAATTGCAGCTTATTGAAGAAGTCGTCGGCGAAGCGCCTTTACTCTTGCTCGACGACGTACTTGCAGAACTCGATCTGAGCCGCCAAAATCAACTTTTAGAAACAATTCAAGAACGATTTCAAACTCTGATTACTACAACTCACCTAGGCGCTTTTGATGCTCAGTGGCTGCGACAAACCCAAATTCTCTCCGTCGTTGCTGGACAAATCAATCGATTTTAGATTTTAGATTTTAGATTTTAGATTGACAAATTTTCTGTTTCATGGTATGAGAACAAAAAAATGTAGAAAGTGGCATTATTAGGTCAATTCGAGATAGGATAAAGGTTAATTTTGATTGCCGCTTTCGCTTCCATTTTTCTAAACCTTGTCAACGACCCAGGTCTAAAGACACTGGGCTTCTAGCCTAAGACTTAAACCACAGTTGACCAGACTAAGTACCTCGCGTACTACGTTAACGGTAAGAGTTTAAAGACCTACCAAGGGATGCGAAGCTAGTTCCTTGCTCTAGAAATTTAGGATTAAACAGACTTATTGGGTTAAATCAGTGTCCTAGATATAGTACCGGCCGTTAACTTTGTCGAAGCTAACATTACCCCGAAAGGGAGGCTCATAAAAGAGCGAACATTATGCGTACAGGGTTGCGAAGTTTGAGATGGTAATTGTCCCATCGAAAGTACACTACAAAAGTACACCGAATCTAGCAATCCCAAGGCGGTAATGGAAAGATTCACGCCGGTTTCAACCGCCGAGTCGTTTCCCTCTCAGCACTCTTCGTGACTGAGTTTCCCACTTACCGAATTTTTTATGAAGCATTACATTTCCCGTCTGTTAGCCCTGGTATTAGTTGTTGTCATCGGCGTAGCGGGCTGTACCAATGTTCCCGCCACTCTGAGTGGAGATTATGGTCAAGACACATTAGCATTAGTTAAGAGCTTGAGAACAGCGCTCACTTTGCCAGAGGGCACGCCGGAAAAAGCAGCCGCTCAAGCCAAGGCTCGCACAAGTATCAACGATTTTTTTGCTGAATATCGCCGCGATCCCGCTCTTACCAAGCTCGCCTCTTTCACGACAATGCGGACGGCATTAAACTCTTTGGCAGGACATTACAGTTCCTATCCAAACCGTCCGGTTCCTGAAAAATTGAAAAAGCGTCTTGAGTCAGAATTTCAGCAGATTGAAGCTGCTCTTAACAGAGGAGCTTAATCTCAAAATTTAGGATCGAGGATAAATTTTAATAATTCATCTTTCATCCTTGATATTTGAGTGTTAACAATTTTTAGTAGAAATATCAACTGCTTTTAGCGCCCACTGTATCCAGGCGCTTTTTTATGCAGCATTTAGTGAAAAAATACTGCAAAACCGTTTAATCGCGGAGTCTTGTCTTACCCGATCGCCCTTATGGAATTTAAATAGCCGCCAGATAGAATTTGCATTGTGCGATCGACTTGTGCCATAACTAGGTCAACCGAAAAAAGTAGAAAATTTGTAGCTGCTTGTTGAGCGCGATCGCATTTTTGCGATGCCACCCAATTTAAACCAGAAAACCCCATTCAATTCTCCCATGAAAATTGCACCAACTCGCATCGCGAATTTTCAACACCAGCGACGCTTTTTAAGTGCGGTAACTGCTGTTTTAACCAGTAGCTTCATCAGCCAGCTTGTGTGGCCGTTTATCGGAAATCAACCAGCTTTGGCCCAAACATCAGCCTATTGCCAATTATCCCCAGAACAAGTCAATCAAAAAGAAGACTTGCGCCGCGCCGCGCTGTCGGGAAAACGGGAATCTCAGCAAGCATATTTTGCTGTTTTGAACAAACACGCGCGGGAAATAGCAGAATGCCGCAAAAAAACTTGGCCCGAAACCCAAGCAGTTTGGCTGCGTTTGTATCCCTGCGATGTCAGACCCGGAGAACTCGATCGAGTATTAGACAAAGTTGTGAATAAAGGCTACAACCAAGTCTATATAGAAACATTTTACGATGGTCAAGTGCTGCTCCCAGTTGCAGACAATCCAACGGCTTGGCCTTCTGTTGTGAGAAATCGCGGTTACGAGAAATACGATTTGTTAGAAAAGGCGATCGCCAAAGGCAAACAGCGAGGTTTAAAAGTATACGCCTGGTTATTTACCATGAACTTTGGCTATAGCTATTCTCAGCGTCCAGACAGACAGCAAACCCTCGCTATCAACGGTAAAAATCAGACAAGTTTAACAGTAAGCGAAGAGGCAGCAATTAACGAGGACTTCGGAGAAGTTCCGGGCAATCAAGCCTTTATCGATCCGTACAACCCACAAGCACGGCAAGACTATACTTTGTTAGTAAATCAAATACTTAAGCGCAAGCCGCAAGGAATGTTATTCGACTACATTCGCTATCTAAGGGGCATCGGACCCGCTTCAGTTGCTACCAAAGTTCAAGACTTGTGGATTTACGGCCCAGCATCCCAGCAAGTTCTTTTGCAGCGGGCTAACAATCAGCAAGGGCGAGATTTAATTCAGCGGTATTTGACTAAAGGATTTATCAATACTAATGACGTTCAAGCAGTAGTCAAACAGTATCCAACTGAGCGAGAACCTCTTTGGCAGGGGCGAATTCCGCAGGCGATGTCAGTAACAACTCCAGCTTCTAGAAGGCCGAATGCCGCATCAAGATCGGCCTCAACAACTCCCGCCACTAACAAGCCCAACCCTGCAACTCCCACACCAAAACCGACACCGCCGCTTCCCGATACCGGCACTCTGCAAAAAGACCTGTGGAAACTGAGCGTTGCTCACGCAGTACAAGGGATTTTAGATTTTTTGGGGATAGCAATTCAACCCGCTCAAAGGATGGGAATTCCTGTAGGAGCAGTGTTTTTTCCCACTGCAAATCAAGCGATAAATCAAGGGGGATATGATTCGAGGTTGCAGCCTTGGGACACATTTCCGGCTGCTATAGAATTCCACGCCATGTCTTACGGAAATTGCGGGGATGTAAGCTGCATTGTGCCACAGGTGCAGCGGACAGTGAGTTTAGCGCCTGCGGGAGCAAAAATTATTCCTGCGATTGCTGGAGATTGGGGAAAACCTCTTAAAAATCGGCCGTCTTTGGAGATTCAAATGCAGGCAATTCGCTCGGCGACGCCGCAAATTAATGCGGTGAGCCATTTTGCTTTTGGGTGGCAAGAACCGGAGGATGAAAGGGCGCGGCAAACTTGCAGATTGTAGATACATTTCTGGACGCACAGGGTGTCATCATCTAGTTTTATGGTTGCGGAGCCTAAAAGCGTAGATTTTGGATCAATAAACCGGGTTTTTCTATCGGAATCGGCGGCGAACCACGATTGATTTGCCTAAAAAAAACCCGGTTTTTGCCTCAGTATTGATTGAGTGCGATCGACCTTTGGCAAAAAAAATTAATTTACCAAATTTTCGACCTAGCTGAACAATCAGGCATAATGAGATTGTTCAAAAATTGCTGGAAATGCAAGCGGGACAAAAACAGCCAATTGCCGATCGCAAATCCCAATGAACAGACATCTGGGCCAAATTAACTTACTCAGAATTTCATCTGCGTTCATTTGCGTTCATCTGCGGTTAAAAATCCAAATTCTGCTAAAGTTATTAATAACCATAAAACCCTTTATTAATCATAATGCAAAAACTACAAGCAAGAGATGTCAACCTCCGCTATCTAATCGATAACTTCGGTTTACAGCGAGTTCGTAACAGCGAATTTTTCCGAGAATGGCAAGAAAACTTACCCGAAGTAACAGACTCAGAAAAACAATTGCTCGATCGCGTTCAAGACATATACTTCAACTTGGTAGATAACCCGCCTGTATGGGAAAATGCAGTCAAGCTAACAATTATCAGCCCCATTTTGTTTATTGCCGGTCTGTATGAGTCTCCTTTTCAAGTCAAAGCCGAAAAGTCGATCGCAATTCAAGAGGAAGACGAAGGCAGAATCATCGAAGGCAGAATAGATACCCTAATTATGAAAGCAAACTTGTGGGTGACAGTAATTGAATCCAAACAACTTTCGTTTTCAACTGACGAAGCACTCGCACAACTCCTGACATATATGCTGGCAGATCCGAACCCAGAAACTCCTACTTTTGGAATGATTTCCACAGGTGCTAACTTCAATTTTGTCAAGTTAGTTAGAGGCGAAACTCCCCAGTATGCGCGATCGGCTGAATTTGTTATTTCCAATCCCAGCAATGAATTGTACCGCGTTTTGCAGATTTTAAAACGCCTGAGTCAACTTCCAGACTAGCAATAAAAGCCATTTTGAGTTATCTTTCAAAACAGACAATCTCTAATATCTCAAATTTCAAACTAATGTGAGCATGGTAAATTACTGGATAGTCGGCGCTGTGGCAATAGCTTCTGTCTGCTGGGCAGAAATAATACGAGACTTTTATCACGTCGTGTCCCATTATTGGGCCCCCCTACAAAAGCTGCACACTTGGCATCACCGCGTTTTCCGCCCGAATTTGACCCCCGTCAGCGAAACTATTTACAAGCAAGCACACTGGCGTCACGACGTGCCCGAAGGTGCGGCGATGATGGTTTTAGGCTTGTTGCTGTGGGTTGTAGCTTATTTTGGGCTGCCGGAATATCACTGGGGTGCAGCCGCCGGTTGTATTTATACTTTAGGCTTTTTGTTGAGCGCGATCGCCCGCGGGTGCGGCATCAAAGGCGCAGACGAATTAACCGACATCACCCACCAACCGGGAGACTTCCTTACTCCCCCTGGCAAGTGGTTAGTTAATAAACCTTATCACTGGCGGCATCACTTCGACAATCAAAATGCTTACTATTGCGGTACTTTCACCTTAATAGATAAACTTATGGGTACAGCACTTTCTCTCAAAGGCAAAACTGTAGCCGTCACCGGTGCATCGGGAACTTTAGGTCGTTCGCTTCTCAAACACCTGCACAAAGCTGGTGCAAAAGTGATCGCCCTCTCCTCTGGAAATGAGGAAGTTACTTTGAATTTAGACGGCGAAAGTTTACCTATAAAAACCGTAACTTGGCAAGCTGGCCAAGAGGCAGACTTAGCCCTATTTTTAGAAAAAATCGATATTCTCGTCATTAATCACGGGATTAATGTACACGGAGAAAGAACAGGAGAGGCGATCGCAAACTCATACGAAATTAACACTTTTTCCGCGTGGCGGCTGATGGAACTCTTTTTCTTAACAGTCCGCACTAACGAAAACATCGCTTGCAAAGAAGTCTGGATCAACACTTCCGAAGCAGAAGTAATTCCCGCTGTCAGTCCCCTGTACGAACTTAGCAAACGCGCCCTGGGAGATTTAGTCACCCTGCGGCGGCTAGACGCACCCTGCATCGTTCGCAAACTGATTTTAGGGCCGTTTAAAAGCAACTTAAACCCGATCGGCATCATGTCTCCCGACTGGGTAGCGCAGCAAGTTGTCAAACAAGCTAAAGCTGATGCCCGCAATATCATCGTGACAATTAATCCTTTGACTTTTATCATTTTTCCAGTCAAAGAGTTTTTTGTTTCCCTCTACTTCCAAATTTTCAGCCGGAAAGCGATTTCAGAGATTAAAGCAGTGGCGACATCGGAAAAATCTAGCGTTGAATCTAAGATTAATTAATCAACCAAAACCGGGTTTCCGCAGGGGCGGCGGCTGTGACTGTCCGCCCTGCTGCTAAATTCCACAAAACTAAAGCGTTTCTCGCATCGTCACGACTAAGGATCGCGAATTAAATAACTTACACTTTTAATTGTTATTGTGGGATGGGCGTCCCGCCCGTCCTTTTTGGACGGGCGGGACGCCCATCCCACAAACTTGTGGAAGTTATTTAATTCTCATTCCTTAGCAAATTGGGAGTCACAATCCGCTTTATTTCCCTTCAGCTTTAGTTGTAAATAGTTGCACTCATAAAAATATTATTCCGATACTTAGATAACAAGACTTACCGATGGGGGGCTTATTCCCGGTTTCTACGAAAAATTCCAGGTTGAGTAACGAGAAATCTAGGAAGAAACCGGGTTTCTAAGCAAAGCGCGCACAAGTCCTAAATTAACCTTTGATGAACTTTTCTAATTTGTGAGCCATCTTCTCGACAATTCCCTCCGAAGTATCTCCCGCCGATGATTCAGCTTCAATACGCTTGACCGCATCCTCTGGAAGATTGAGCAACTGCACTAATTTTTGATAAGCTGCGGCTTCTTCAGCGTTAATTTTTGGTTCGTCAGGAGTGCGAGAACTAGAAGAAATCACTTCATAGCCGAGTTGCAAGACTAATTCCTTTTCATCTTGAGTTTCTAGTTGGCCGATCAACTCGTCAAGGGGGATATTTTGCATGACGTAATCCCGCAGTTCTTGTTGCATTTGTTGTCCGTCGGTATCTGGGGCAAACAAACGACAAAAGCGATCGAGCATTAAATTAACTTCTTCTGTCGCGAGTTGGCCGTCAGCCCAGGCCATAGAAGCAACAATCCTCAGCAGATTCATCTGGCGGGGCGTAATTGATGGAGGAGGTGGGGTTTGCATAATCAAAATTGGTAATTGGTAATATTAATTCCGGTGCAACCGGAATTATGGTTGACTGTTGACTGTTGACTGTTAACTGTCAGTCGAAAAACTGAATGATAGTTGAGTATTTACGGGTGATTCAATTTTACCAGGAGGATGCTAGCGGAATTGGGAATTGAGCTTGATTTCTTCTGGTCTTTTCTTTCCCGTTCACCTTCTGTTAGGTCACAATTTCGATAAAGGAACTCCCAGCCATCCAGTAAAGTTTTGTTTCTGAATAGCGGTGGGCTGTTCCACCGGCACGATCGAGTAACGCATC
Source organism: Microcoleus sp. T3_B1 (assembly GCF_036700445.1). Classification (NCBI taxonomy): domain Bacteria; kingdom Bacillati; phylum Cyanobacteriota; class Cyanophyceae; order Oscillatoriales; family Microcoleaceae; genus Microcoleus; species Microcoleus sp. T3_B1. The sequence goes on along the minus strand of NZ_JAUBOX010000036.1, from coordinate 42,012 downwards.
GGGCGCGGCGGGGCGAGAGTAACAGGACAAGTCCGCAGTTCGTCTTGGTGAAAAACTGTCACCGAGACGATATCCCCAGGCTTGAAATCTTTTAGTCTCTCGCCCGCTTGTTCTGAATTTACCCGAAAACCTTCGATCGCCAGCAACTCGTCTCCCGCATCAATTCCTGCCAATTGTGCCGGAGATCCTACTTCGACAAATTTAACCATTTCCCGCCCGTTTTCGGTTCCCAACGTCCAACCGATGCGAGGTGTTTCGCTAGTTTCACTTGCGGTGAGTTCCAGCCCGAAAGGTTGCAGATACTTGTTGTAAGGCAACTCTTCTGTACCGTCAATATAGCGGGCGAAAAAGTCGCTCAAATCGATGCCGGCGACGGACTCGATCGCACTTTGCAACTCTTCGGGAGTAAAGCCTATTTCTGCTGGCAGCGAAGGAGAATTTAACTGTCCGTTTGAGGTCAAATGCGCCGATTTGCCGTCGGTTCCCGACTTCAGGTCAAAATCGTCGTTTTGGGCAGAATTAGCATTGCCAAACTGCTGCCACATCAAACGCATCACATCGTCGAGCGATCGCTCATTGCCGTGTTTGGCTCGAATCAACAAATCGAGCAAAAACGAAACAACTTCCCCTTTCAAATAATAGGAAATCTGCGAGTTGTCGCTGTTAGCATCCCTACGATAAAGTTTAATCCAAGCATCCCAGCTCGACTCGCTCAGAGGCTGCACGCTCCGCCCCGGAGTCGTCTGCAAGCGAGTAATTTCCTTAGCCATACCTTGGAAAAAACCTTTCACACTGTAGATACCCGCTCGAAAAGGAATGACCAAATCGTAATAACTGGTAGTGCCTTCAGAGAACCATAAAGAAGGAGTGTAATTCTCTTTTTCGTAGTCAAATACTTCCAGAGCTTTCGGTCGAATGCGCTTGACATTCCACAGGTGAAAAAACTCGTGAGCTACCAACTGAATAAAGCGTTCATACTTTTCCTTAGCCCGAAAACCAAAACGCGGATAGTTGAGAGTGCAGCTCTCCTTGTGCTCCAAACCACCAAAACCAGAGCCGGACAAATGCAGGAAAAACACATAGCGTTCGTAAGGCAAACCGCCGAACATTTTTGCCTCGACTTCGATCACTTTTTGGATGTCTCGAATCGTGCGTTCTGGTTCTAAGTTGCCTTTTCCCCAAACAACTAGCTGGTGGGCTTTTCCCATCACTTCAAAATCGTATACTTCGTGACAGCCAATCTCAAAAGGACTGTCTACGAGAGTGTCAAAATCCGCCGCAGCGAAAGTAAGATTTTGGCCAGAAACAGGTGGCAAAGTCGTAACGGTGCGCCATTCGGGCTGCGGTGGCACAACGGTTACGGTGTAGCAGTTGCTTTCAAAACCGGGCAAGAAAAAGCACAAAGCCGCCGGATTGAAATAACCGTGCGTCGAGTCTAAATGATTGGTTCGCACTGTCAGTTCGTTGGCAAAAATGCGGTAGAAAACCGTGACATCTGACACCGAATCGGTCTCGATTTGCCAGTGATTTTTGCTGAGCTTGCGCCAAGGTAAAGCTCGATCGCCCGCCTGGGAGCTAAAATCTTGCAGGTGGCGGGCGTACTCTCGAACCAAGTAAGAACCGGGAGTCCAGACAGGCATTTTTAAATCCAGAACCGGCTCCGACCAACCTTGCACGCGCAAAGTTACTTCAAAGAGGTGGGATTCAGGATTCGGCATCGCCACCGAATATTGAATTGTCGGTGGTGTTAGTTGCCCCTGACGGTTGCCGACAGCCGACGAGGTATCCAAAGAAGTAACATCAGTCATTGACTTGCCAAATTAATCAAGTGCTTGAGGTTGATCAAATGGATAGTTTCGCGGTCTGGATCGATATTGATCCAACCTTTACTATCGAGTTTTTCCATAATTTTGCTGGTTTCATCTAGGGTGATATCTGTCACATCCGCTAAGTCTTCATAAGGGATATTGAAGATATCTTTGCCCTCAGCAGTTTTCTGACCGTAGTTTTCTGCCAGCTCGACTAAAGTATTTGCTAGTTTAACCGCTGGCTGGCGGTTTCGGAGTTGATAGCGGAGATTGGTTTGGCGGAGCCGCCGCACCATCAGTTGCAGCATCCGGTGGTGCAATTGCGGGTCTTTAAACAGCGTTTGGATAAATCGCTGAGCTGTGACGCTGAGAAGTCGCACGGGCGATAGAGCAAGTACGTCATTCGATCGGGGAGATTCGTCCAGAATGGCCATTTCGCCGAAGAAGGCACCCCGTCCTAAAATAGCCATTGATACAGCTCGATCGTTTGACAAGCGCCGGACTTTTACCCAGCCAGACACGACAAAGTAAATCGCGTTGCCCCAAGAATCCTCCATCACCACAGCTCGGCCCGGGGGATACTCATGCTTGACGGCATTTGATAGCAGCCCTCCCAAGGTTTCTGGGTTAGCACCCTTAAATAGAGGGAATAGCTCACTGAAAGCTTCTGTCTTCATCAAAAAAATGGGTAGAAACCCCGTCCTTCTAGGACGGCTTTATATTGTCTTTTTTTGATTACTACCGCCTTGGGACTGGTTGGCGGGAGTGTGCTTTTGTGTTGCACTTTCAGCGGGACAATTACCGCCTCAAACTTCCCAGCCCTGTACGCATAGTGTTTTGCTCTTTCGAGCCTCCCTTTCGGGGTGATGTTAGCCTGCGCCTTGGTTTAGTGAGCTTGTTGGGCCCAAAGCACTGCCCCAGTGACATTAGGGCTGTTTAACCTTCAGCGACAGAGCCCAAAACTGGCTTCGCATTCAAGGAGTGTCGTGACTCAAAAAACGTAGTCAGTTAAGACGATAGCTGGTCAGAATGGCTTGTCGGATTACTCTTCCAAGCCTCACGCCGTCGGGGCTGAGGTTCCTGACGCAAAATCGCGGAGGTGGGAAATATGATTAGGCGAAACCCAACAGCTAGGGAACGATCGATGTTTGGGAACACAAACAATCCGTTGCTCCTTTAATTGATGATAAGGGTGCAGAGGCCCGGTTCACGTAAAATTGACAGATTCTTTAATCTTAAACGGGTTTACAAGCCTGCCACTGCCTGTTGAACTTTGCCCAACAGAGGTTCTATGTATTCCGGCCAGCCGATCGCGATTGACTGCGTGTGGGCCAGAGTCTCCGGCTCGATCGCATCTTTAGTCCACCTCAGTGGTTGACCTTGCAAGTCGCAACACACCAATCCGGCTGCTTTTGCTAGCGCCAGAGGGCCGGCGGTATCCCATACTTTAACTCTGCCGTTGAGATACAGGTACAAACCAGCTCGACCGAAGATAACTTCCATCACTTTTAAGCCAAAGCTGCCCAGCGAGTAAAATTCTGCTCCGGGGATGCTTTGGGCGATCGCCCGGGCGTAGTTTTTTTGGTCTTTGTCTCCGAGAACAATTTTACAATTTTCCGCTGTCGGGGCCGGGGGTTTGCATAGCGCGATCGGCTGCGACGCTTGGGTTCCCACACTTTGGAACAATCCCCAATCTTTGCCACCAAAATACATTTGGTCAAAAGCCGGGGCGTAGAGCCAGCCGGCCACCGGTTCCCCTTCCAGCAGCAGCCCCACCATCGAAGCGTAGTGCAGCTTTCCCCGAATAAATTCTTCAGTCCCGTCGAGGGGATCGATGCACCAGAGGCGCTGGTAATTGGCCCCGTAAGCTGTTCTGGAGGCGACGTTTTCCTCGGTGATCCTGCCGTCTTCAGGAAACAAAGCGCTAAATGCTGCCGATAGTTGTCGGTCTAGGTATTGATCTATACTCGTCACGTAGTCGTTGGGCCCTTTCTCGGACACTTCAAAAGGTTCGGCTGCGAGTTTGTAAGCTTCTTGACCGCACTCGCGCAGGGTGTAGCGAATTTTTTGGTCTTGCTCTGGAGAAATATACATGAGGTTAAACATAAATTCTTTAGCTAACTTCAGCATAAAAGCGTGAACGAACCTGACGGTCAACGGAGTACCGTTAGACCGCAGGCTTCTTTTTCCTTTTTTTCAAAGGCTTTTTTGAGTGACGGAGTTCCCCCGCCACTTTCGTAACTCAATCCAATCTTCTTTATGAGTTTGGCTGAATTTTTATCTCGCTCCAAGGATTCTCCACACTGACAACAATGCCACCGCTCTGATAATTCTTTCGGCACTTTTTTGAGGCAGTTCCAGCAATGTTGAGAAGTTCCTTTGGGGTCAACAAATAGAACAGTTTTACCTAACTTCCAAGCAACATATTTGAGAACGCTGGCGAATTGTCCATGAGCCGCATCAAGAATGGATTTATTCAAGCCACTTTTTGCTGACTGGCTGTTCGGTAAATAAACCAAATTACCATTCTCAATACCAGTCTTGGGCTTGGCACGTCTAGTCAGATTTTTGACGCTCAAATCTTCAACAACTAAAACATCACATTTACCGAATAGCTCATGTGCAGTTTTGAATTGAAAATCTAATCTAGCTCTCGCTACAAACTGATGGAGTTTGGAAATCTTGTCCTTGATAACTTTCCAAGGCTTAGAACCCTTAACTCTATTAGCTAACTTTGCTTGAAGTCTTGCTAATTTCTGGGCCGACTTCCTCAAGAATCTAGGATTTTCTACCCTTTTGCCACTGGAAAGATAAACGTAATTAGTGACTCCCAAGTCGATACCAATAGTATTTTCGACCGTCGGTTGAATTTCTGCAACCGTTACGGGAACCCTTTTATCTTCTAGCGTCAGGGAAATATACCACCCATCCGCTTCTTTGATAACTGTGCCCGTCTTAACTTTGAACTTTGTTGGTATTGGACGGTGGAAAACCATAGGCACGCTTACCTATTTTGGCGAGGCTAATACAAATCCTATCTTGCTCGTCCTTGACAATATCTAAGTTGTCTAATTGAGGATAAGTGAAAGATTTGTAGTAGTGAAGCCCTTTGAATCTGGGCCTCCCTCGACGAGTGCCGTTTTTGTCGGGGGTGGTGAAATTTGAAAAGGAAGTTTCAACTCTGTTGACGACATCTTGCAAAACCTGAGAATCCAGCACTTTGTAATCAGGAAATAGCTTTTTAGTGTTTTTCAGATCAGCCAGTTGTATTGTCTGCCACTGTACATATCCGCCTTCAATGTTTGAGAAAACATCACCTTTCCTGGTCAAAGGATTGCCTGACTCATCCTTTTTTCTGCCGTCCCTGGTTTGCACTCTAGTCAAGGGAATATTTTGATAAATTTCCTCAATCGGGACTATCGAAACAATCAAGGGACAGGCGTTGATAGGTGTTCTCGTGGCTTCCCACCACCTAAATCTTTCGCCGAGTCGGTAGTTGTACTGCCGACGGCAGAGTTCTAAATGAGCCACAATAGTTGTTAGTTGGGCTTTCGTGGGTTTGAGGCGGTATTTGTACGTGAGTTGCATTTTTTAACTTCTTTTTTTCGACCTACCTTAATGTACCATTTCTTTTGATTTAATGTTTAGAAAGTACATCAAAGTTAAAGGTACTCGCAATGTCTAATTGTCGCTTTGGGTACCTACACCCGACGCTTCTGGACATCCCTGCGGTAATTCCCAACGGGGTACTTCGCGCAGCGCTCAGATTAATCCCCTCTAAATATACCGAGGGACTTCTCGGCTGGTAGTTAAGTCCTTGCAATCGATCGGCGTGTGTCACTGTTTTTGATTCGTACAGGATTTGCGCGCAGGTGTCGATCAACGCGGTTTCCTAACCATCAGCAGCGTTTTCGGTAAAAATTAGCGGTTTTTCTAAAGATGCTAAGGCTTTATCGCAAGCTTTCCCCGATACTATGCCAGAAAATATGTCGCGCAAATTCTATGAATGGCCAGATTTAGTGCAGCTTTACCGCGATGCAGACGTAATTGCAGTTTGTTTGATGGACAATAAATATGCTGCTGGAGGTACGGCTTTACTGGAAGCAATGGCTTGCAAGTGACCCGTTGTCATTACTCGGACTCAAGGTATGGTCGATTATTTAGCGGCCCCGGATATTGCTAAAGTGGTAAATGTGCCAGATGCAGCAGGTTTGCGCGAGGCGATCGTCCCTTTGCTAAAAAATCCTCAAGAAGCTGAATCTCAAGCGCAGCGGGGCTAAGAAATGGTTGTGAACCCGCACAGTAGCGAACGTTATGTCGATGTTTTAGCCCACAAGTTGCGATCGCTTTAATAAAACTGTAGGGTGCGCCTCGGCGCACCATAACTCACGCCCGGAGGATGCACAATGCACACCTTACTGATATAGATAAAAAGCCCAACTATTTATTACCTAAGTCATATTTAAAAAGTAATGAATTATGAGTTGCAGTTCCTAATTATATCTCACAGCCGTTACGTACCTAGTAAATAAACCGGGTTTGAAAAAGATAATCGAAAGCCTTAAGGAAGTATTTTCGTTCATCAAACCCGGTTTCTGTGCCTAAAACAGTTTCACCCAAAACTCCGAAATCAAAACTATTAAGACTCCCGTCCACTCGCCCACTTATCCCGCCATTTCACCGTCCCTTCGGAAACTAAAACCCAGCGGCGACAAACCAGATTTTCTCGCAGCGGCGAGAGTCCTTCCCGTAGCAGCGCATACTTATAAGAAATCAACTTCCCGGCACTTTCATTAAAAGGAATTTCCCCAAACCAAGTATTAGTATTGATATACTCCAACGGGAAACCCTTACTAATATCCCAATTCCCCAGTTCAGGACAATCTCCAATCACCACAATTCTTTCCCCAGGCTGAGTTCTAACGCTGTTAAGCTGCGCCCGCACAATAGTTTTCGCCTTAACTCGCTCTCCGACGCGGCTAAAAATCATTACTTCCCGCGAACCCAACTCTAAATTGTACAGCATCCCATCTTTAACTTCAAACTTGCGGCGCGATAAAACCTCCGTATGCTCTCCATCAGGCAGCTCAGTATCAACCTCTTCAATTGTAACTGAATTGCCACGATTCATCGCTACAAACACCACAGAATCGCGATAGCGGCGCACGTAACAATAAACATCAGGAGTTAGATATTTTTGCCACTGACTCCCCATCGAAATAGCTGGATTCAGCCGCCGCAATCCCGACAGCAATCGCACAGCTCGGTAAATCGGCGAATCAGTATCCCACTTTTCCATCATCGGGCGGTTGTAGGGGTCATTTCCCCCATCTGTATCATCGTGCAGGTACTGTTCGGTGCCGTAATAAATGCAGGGAATGCCGCGAGTCGTCATAATTAAACCTATCGCCAACAGCAGCATTTCTGGATCGGGATTCAACGACTGAAACCTCGGCATATCGTGGTTGTCAATAAAAGTAATCAACTCCGTCGCCCCGTAGTAGCGGTGATCCAAATTCAGGACATCTTGGACTAACTTAAATCCCGCCTCCGCACCCTTCCCCAATACTTCTCGAATTGCCACGCACAGACCAAAATCTAAAATAGTCATCCCCGACTCGTTGACAAATTCCACAGAACGATCGTTTCTAGGGTCGCTGTAAATCCATTCGCCAAAAATGAAAACATCAGGTCTGTGTGTTAAAATGTCAGCATTAAATTCCTGCCAAAACCAAATAGGCATATGCTTGACTGTATCAACCCGCAAAGCATCAACACCTCTGTCCAGCCATTGTTTAATTGCTGACTTAATGTAATTGCGGTAGGCAATATTGTTTTCGTTGAAAGTTGCTAAACCCGACAGTTCGCAGTTTTGGACTTGCCATTCATCTTCCCAGTTTTTGACTTCGCCGTAGTGGTGATACCAGTTATCTTCATCGTCGTTAAAGTCAGCTATTTTTACGCCGTCGTCGTAGAGTTCTCCTTTTTTCCCGCTAAAATCAGGGTTGCTATGATTGCAGACAATATCGAGCACGAGTTTCATGTTTCGCTGGTGCAACTCGTGTACTAATTTGTCAAATACCGTATCTTTACTTTCTTGTGTTTGGTTAATAGAAGGATTGTCGCCTGTGGCAATAAAGCGGGGATTTAGTCGCTTGAAATCTTTAGTCCAGTAGCCGTGAATTGCAGCTTGTTCGACAAATAATGCTTCAACTTGCTCGAACAGTGGAGTCAGCCAAACGGCGGTAACTCCCATATCTTTTAAGTAATCGAGTTTGTCGATAACTCCCTGCAAGTCGCCGCCCCAATATTTGCCCCAATCTTTCCCTTCTGGATCGTAAAGTTCTGGGTTTGGGCCTTCGTTATTTTCGGGGTCGCCGTCGTAAAAGCGATCGACTACAATGAAATAAATTGTTTCTTGTCGGAATTCAATGTCTCTCGTGTAGAGGAATTCTAAATCGATTTCGCTTTCTGGCTTAACTTCTGCTACCAGAGACTCAATTTTTTCTTCTGATTCTGTAACTTCGTATTGAGACGAAGTTTGATTGGGAGTGACTGATGTCATGAGATGTATTTTTTGATTATAGTAAGATTTGTCAGTTATGCGGAGCTAGAGTCGGAGATAGCTTTCCCCTCTGACTGACTTTTACAGCATCATACGGAATTTACTCGTTTAATGAAATCTTCCTTTAGACAGAGGGCAGACTCATCCTTGAGTATTAAGTGGATGAGAGTTAATATTTAGCGTCATTCTCAATCCAAGAGGCAGAACCTCAAAAACCTACGCTACCAGGCTGATCCTAGTAGCGAGAAAAGGTGTACTAATTGTGCGATCGCACTTTTTCCCTTCCTTCTATTCCTCCCGCAAGTTTTGGATATCTTCAACGCTCAAACCAGTAGTTTGACTAATGGTTTGATTGTCAAGGACATTGAGAAGTTGCCTAGCAATTTCCAGAGCTTTTTCTCGCATTCCTAGTGCGAGCCCTTCTTCTCTGCCTTCTTCTCTGCCTTCTTCTCTGCCTTCTGCGATGCCTTGTTCTCTGCCTTGTGCAATGCCTTTTTCAATTCCCTTGAGCAAGACACCCTGCTGATCGAGAATAAACATTTCACGTTCTTCTAAATCTGCCAACTCCTCTGGATTCAAATTAGTTTCATTGGCAATCGCAAAGGCTTGCTGTATTTCCGATACTGTTTCCATTGTTGACGGCACTATTTCCAAGCTGGGAGCATTTTTCATAAAATAAATCCACTTGTCAGTCAAAGTTTCTAACTCATCCAATTGTTTATTGAATTTGGGCAATTCGATAAAGATCAGTTCAATCTCTGGATCGACATAATCAAATAAACGCTTTTTCTCCTTGAACACAAAGTGAGAAATTACTTCTCCGTCATTGTCAAACATTTCAAAATCAGTAATTGTCAAAGCAATTACAGGTTTTAACTTAAAGTAACCTTCACCGCGAATCAGTTGTGTCGAGTAAGTTTTCGCAGTATTGTAAACCACCCGTTTCGCAAAAGATTCTACATTTAAAACTTGCATTTCGATAATTACAGTTGCGCCTCCTGCAAGCCTGGCTTTGACATCCAGGTAAGAGTCTTTGAGATACGGAACTCTCGATGCTAAATACGGGTCGATAATTTCTAGGTCGGCGATGGTGGGGTTGCCATCATAAATCATGGCATTGAGAAAGCTGATTAAAATTGGTTTGCTTTCGTTGGAACCGAATATTTTTTTGAAGGCAAAATCGGTTTTGGGGTTAATGAATGTCATGACCAATCTCTTTTAAAATGACTTACCTATTATTTTAACCCAGTGGGAAAATGGATTGGGCGAGTTACCAAAACTAGATATCGGATGCTCTATCCAAGCTTGAGCAGATCGATAATGAAGTCCATCAGCCATTAGCGCTTGCTCTATCTTCTATTCTGTCAAATCGACTTGTCGAATCTCTTCTAGCGTCAGATCCAAACATTGCGCGATTTGCTCATCGCTCAATCCTATTGCTTGCAAGCGTTGGATAGCCTCCATTTTCGCCTGCCGCTTTCCCCGCAAAAACTCAGGCGACTCTTCCTGCGATGTGCAGACATTCAGCGATCCGATTAAACTGGACTTCGCCCATACAAATGTACTAACAGTCCTAAAACTCTTACTCTACAAAGGATGCAACTGTTGCTCTGAAAATCTGTACCCATTGATCAGCAATAGCTGACGCAGGCGATCGCCCTCAATTGTTGTATATTCAATATAATTGCCGATCGCAAACAGATATCAATCATCTACATGGGTACACAATTTTTTACTTAACAATTGAAACCTTTGTGATGAGAGGCTTTTGAGCCTGTGTAAGTATATTTGCAGGGTGAAGATCAGATTTAAGCAAGCCCAGCTAAAAAAAAAGAATATCCAGAACCACGACTTCTTTAAGTGCTGCGGCGATATAAAAGAAGAGCGTTTTACTTTTAATTAGAGCGACTTACTTATCCCAAAAAAGAACGATCGCCCGACATCCACCCAAACAAACCCTACCTAACTACAGCCACCGCCGACTTGGGAACCTGAGAATGCTCCACCCGAAAAACATTCGCGCTCAAATTAGCAACAACTTGTTTTCCCTGCTGCGTCAGTTCCAAATAGCCGATCGCATCCTTCACATACCGATGAACCACATTCCAATAAAACTTCGGATAACCATCCCGCAACTCCCCCGGATTCTGATAGCCCAAAACCCGATTTTGCCCAGTCTCCTCAAACTCGTAAAACAGCGCCGCAATCTTTTGCAAATATCGCGGATCGCTCAACTGACCAATTAAATCAGCAGCCCGAACTAAACCCGGATAATTTACAGTATCTTGATAATCTTCATCTGTAGGAACTGGGAAACGAGTCAGCTCAATATTATGCTTAACCAGCTCAGCGTCAATCAGTTTGTGCCCGCCAAAACGCTCGTCAATAAACATTTTTCCGCGATCGACATGATAAAGCATCAAACTAGCATCCGTGGCCCCCGGAGGCAGCGTTAATTTCATGTCACCTATTCCCGTCGCATACAGTCCTAAATCTGTTCTATCTTGTCGGCAAACACCTTTAACATACCCGATATCGTGACATAGCAAAGCAATGTGGAAGTGCAACCAATCTTCGCAGGAAACACCCCCTTCGCGGATGTGCTTCCCCCCCAGAATTGCTTGTCCCACCAATGTCACTAAAATAGTGTGTTCGACATTATGGTAAAGAGCATCGCTATTAGCAATATTTTCTAAAGCCATACTCGCCACCCAAGCAATAATCTCGCCATAGTCAGATTTAAACCCGCCGTAAGTGTGGCGGTAGCCTTCAATCAGCCGATTGACAAAAGCCTTAATAAGCAGTTCAGTTGCGTTAAACATATTGACTTCCCTCATCCCACCTAGATTATTAAATTATTTTTATAGTTATTGTTTTTGCTGCTACCGTTTGATGTTATTTTTGGCTGAAGCGCCACGATGGATACCCACTCCTATCGAGAGGCATCCATTGATATTATCAACAATTATGGCTTAAATTATGGCTCTCGCAACTACCAGATCGATAGACCCCATAAATAATTGATATCAATGGGCGATCGAGGTATGACACCCCTCAATCAGTAGTGCAGGGTTACATTTTCGCCGCATACCTCAGTCGATTTTAGATTTTAGATATACTCCACAGATACATCTGGGATTTGGAACTAGGCTCTAAAATTTTGGGTTGCTCACTACTCTTGTGGGAAACTTGTATCTGTTTTGGCTGACCCCGCCCAAAAATGAGAGCGAGCGAAAGCGTAACCCCATGAATTCCTCATACACAGGATTAAGCTTGTACATAGGCGGTATGTAGAAAAGATGGTGTCCCCATAACTGAATATCTCTCTCCCAACAACATCGGGCGAGTATAAGTTGGCACACCACTGAGTTACTGATGGCTCCCCCACTGCAATGCTATCGAGCCACTGTCGTACTGGTTGCACGATAGCATTGCAAAAAGTTAAGTCTTTGCACTGATTTTCCGGGAAAATACTTGTAGTCAAGTTCATGATTGATCTCAGTAATCATTGCTAACAAAAACTGATGAATCACCCGACTTAATCCTCAACGAAACCCACTGTTGCGTCGGTGACGTGAAGAAGTTTTATCCGTGGCACTCGGAGCCTCCAAATGTGATGCGAAGAGCTAGCATTTGTGATTTAAAACTCGCTCAAGTGTGAGACAGATCACGCCCCATGTTCCCTACAGAATGTATATTTAGATAGATGGCAAGAAAATAAGACAGAACAACTTGCAACCCTCCGTCGCAGCTTCCCCCTCCCATCCTCTGCGATCTATTACTCTGTATACTTACTAATATAAGGTTTCAGGCAATGATTAAACAAAAACATAAATATGCCGACCTTGCTCAACTCTCCCACACTGATACCGTGTTCCAAAAACTCCCTGTAGAAGTTAAAGATTGGGCCCAAAGCTTGCCTTGGAACCAACGGCGCTATGTCTTGTCCCTCTGCTACATATTGTGTGCATCTACTCCCGACTTGCAAGCAGAATTTTTAGATGATTATACAGCCGACGGTTTAGTCTCAAAAATGTTTGAAGATGTAGATACTCTACACCGAGTCAAAGAGTATTTAATCAGATTTCGAGTCAAAAAACAATTAAACGAATCAGATTTAAGAAGCTACATCAAACAATTTTATATCCACTCAGCTCAACAATCGCGGCGAGAAACTGACCAATATTTAGAATCGGCCCTCCGCTTCGTCTTGAGTACAGAAGAACGCAATAATGTTTTTAACTACATTTTGGGCTTTGAATTTATTAAAATTGTGTTTCAAATGAGCTGGTTGCAACACGAAAGATTAGCGAGACTCCAAAAAAATCAGTCGCAGTTTATTGAAACCTATATCAAGCCGATTCAACACGCACACAGAATTAATGGCATAATTCTCCCGAAAGATGAGAGAATCTTTTTTGCCAGACGCACCTATTACGTTCAACTGCCTAACATTTCCTACAGAAAGCTCATTGAGTTAGTCATGGCAACTTTTACTACAGAAATGGTGAGTAATTGCGGATTTTCTATCAGCCGCCACTCTCAAGCTTTGCGTTTTGACTGCGATTACATTTATGATCCAGAACCAGAAGAAGAAAGATTTCCTACTGACTTGCAATTTATTCATTAACTTTACGCAGTAAGGTGTATCCTAAGTTGCTTTTTTCTCTTTACTTTTAGTTGCGCTTTGGGCCCAGGAGACTTTTTGAATCAGGGGACTTCTCGTCGGGAAGTTAAAACTGAATTTGTCAGCCTGATTAGATATAAAATGGGATGGCTCCATCAATTAACCTTCCGCTTGCATTTCTTCAATGTCAAACCAGCTAACTATCACTCCCGCTAGCGGAATAGCGAGAAATATGCCTAAAAGTCCTGCTGATCTTGCTCCGACTAACAGTGCAAAAAATACCACTACCGGATTGAGGTTAAGAGAATTTTGCATGAGTCTCGGATGAATAAAGTTGTCTTGAACTTGCTGCAAAACAATGCAAGCTGCCAATACTTTTAAAGCTAGCCACACATTTTGAGACAATACAATAAAACAAACTAAGCTAATCCCCAGCGTCGCTCCGATCCCTGGAACTAAATCAAACAATCCGATAATAAAGGCTAAAATCAAGGGAAATTTCACATCTAACAGCAGAAAAATCAAAAAACTTGCTGTTGTCAAAAATAACATTAACAGGATTTGCGCCTGAAAAAATCCTAAAAAGTTTTTTTCTATTGTTACACTTAAACGCCTATGCAGGTGTCGAGGTATAAATTTGAGAACTAACAGCCACAGCCTCTCTCCATCAAGTAACATGAAAGAAGCCACTACCATAATTAATATTAAATTTAATAAGTTGGTTAAAAATACTTGTAAAAAAGCAATACTCGATACAACTCCAGCCAAAGCTTGATTTCGCAGTTGTTCCTCAATAACTCGCAGGTTAACTTGCAGGTTTCTCGCCCGCAGGAATGCTTCGATGCGCTCGGACAGAGGCGCCAGAGCATTCACAAATTCAGTCATGCTGTCAATTAATTGCTGCCCTTGAGATAAAAGAGTGACGCCTACGGTGACGGTGAGACCGCCAAAAACTAAAATGGTGAGCAAGACAACGAAGGCGACAGCTAAACTTCGCGGTAAAAATCTCTGGAGAGTTCGCACCGGATAGTTAAGCAAAAAAGCCACGAGTGCCGCAATAGTGAAAACCGCGACTGCTGTTTCAAAGTAAGCTAAAAGTTGCAGTCCAGCCCAACCAGAAGCAAATAAAAGCAAAAACCGGACTAAGGCTAAATTGCTTAGCATATTCCAAAAATTGGGAGGGGTTCTTTCTTGCTCTTTCACAGGGATTTTTAGGGGTTAATAATAGCTCAAAAATATTGCAGAGCCCTCTTTTAGAATCGCACCCAAGATATATCTGCGGCTATCCCTCTCAAGGCAGAAAACAGATGTCGAACTGAGGCTGGGGTGGGTTCTATTCACCATAAGTTCGATCGCCCCCAATACCGAATAAAACACGCCCGCGCGCGATCGAACAAACAGCCTTTATGACTCTAAAACCGCCTCGGAAACTCTTTGCCAGGGGAGTATTTGTCCTGGCAGGCCCCCAACTAGGAAACCAACGCTCAAACAAAGCGGGGGCCGAAAAACACGGTTTCAGTGCCAGTCGCGCAAAATTTCAACTCTGCCCCGTGGAATATAGTATGAACAGGTCAATTTTTGGGATACTAGAAACTAGCACTCAACTTAGCTGAGGAACAAACGTGCTGCTATCAAAAGGCTTTGAAGTAGAAATGTATACCGGCACTCCCGAAGGTGAGGTTGTCGGTCTCTCCGATCGCATAGTTGCCGATCTAGAGGGATTTGTGCGGGAGCCTGATAGCCGCAATGTGGAGTACACGACCGCCCCGCTATGCAGCTACGATCGCCTGCTGTGCGCCTTAGTCAAGCCGCGAGTCCGGCTGCGCGAGTATCTCAAACAATTGGGCGACTATACCTTGCTGCCGGGAAGTACCTTGTCTCTCGGAGGGAGCGATCGATTTTACAGATCCGATCCCAACAACCCCTACCACACCTACATCGAGCAAACCTACGGCACAAAAGTCGTCACCGCCAGCATTCACATCAACATCGGCATCTCCCAACCAGAAATGCTGATGCGCGCCATCCGCCTCGCCCGCGTCGAAGCACCGCTATACCTTGCCTTGAGCGCCTCTTCCCCCTTCCTCGACGGCGAAGTCACGGGCTATCATTCCACTCGGTGGGGTTTGTTTCCCAAAACTCCCGCCATCGTCCCCCTGTTTGAAAGTCACAAGCATTACATTCAGTGGACTGAAGAACAGCTAGAACTCGGTACTATGCAAAACGTCCGCCATTTGTGGTCTGCAGTGCGACCAAATGGCGATCGTCGCCCCTACTGTCTCAACCGCCTCGAGCTGAGAATTTGCGACCTCGAGGTCAATCCTCTGGCTTTGTTAGCCATCACTGCCTTGCTAGAAGCTCGCATTTGGCAGATGATGGAAGACCCCAGCTTAGACCCTTTAGAACTCAGCACCTTGTCGGCGGCCACCCGCAACGAAGACTTAGTTGCCCTCACAGACGCCAACGAAATTGCTGCATCCCGGCAAAGTTTGGATGCCGAACTTACCCACTGGCAAGACG
The DNA here is from genome assembly GCF_036700445.1 of Microcoleus sp. T3_B1. Lineage (NCBI taxonomy): Bacteria > Bacillati > Cyanobacteriota > Cyanophyceae > Oscillatoriales > Microcoleaceae > Microcoleus > Microcoleus sp. T3_B1. The sequence goes on along the minus strand of NZ_JAUBOX010000036.1, from coordinate 26,492 downwards.
GCAGAACTATTCTGGCACGAGATTGGATTGAGGAAATTTACCGCGAAGTGTGGCCTATAGCCAAAAAACGCGGCTTTAGTTGCTTTCTATCGCCACTGAAAAAGATTCTCCGGGAAGGCAACACGGCCCAGCAGTGGTTAAAGCTACACGAGGGCGGTTCGGACACCCGCAGTATTATTCTGCAAGGGATTCAGGGGATGGCTCACCAAGAATGGGAGCTAGAAGATAACTTGTGCGCCCAGTTAGTTGCCTGAAGTATCGGCGGTTATTATAACGGGGGCTTTCACTAGCCCCTGGCTATGCGTACTCAGCCAATACAAATAGCCCGAACCTCCCGGTCAATCGATTTTAGATTTTAGATTTTAGATTTTAGATTGACTTGCGCGAGATAAATACGTTCGGCAAGTTTCATCGGATACAGGTTTTTTGTTTCTGGGTCCTGAGTCTGCTTTCGGAATGAATCACGTGGCGGGTATCCTGGATGCGGGAATTGTCAAAAGTTGCAGAGCACCTCCCAAAAACCAATCAGAATATTTAATCAATGGAGCTCGACAAAGGTTATAAATAAAAGCTATAAGGTATATCTACCTGTGGGTAGTTTTATAAATTTCCCAAGAGCTGTATTTTTCGCTTTTAATTAGCTTCATGCCCCAACTTGTCTTGATTCACCCGCAAATCCCCCCGAATACTGGCAATATCGCCCGCACTTGCGCTGCCACAGGCACGGAACTGCATTTAGTTGGCCCGCTGGGGTTTGAAATTAGCGATCGCTACCTGAAACGGGCAGGCTTAGATTACTGGCCCTACGTCAATCTCCACTGCCACGAAGACTTAGCGGCTTTTCTGGCTTGTCGGCAGCAGCGCGGGGGACGAGCGATCGGATTCAGCACTGGCGGGCGATGCAATTACGCGCAATTCCAATTTCAGCCCAGCGACTGGCTGATGTTTGGCTCGGAAACTGTAGGCATTCCCCAATTCGTCTTGGATGCCTGCGACGCCACAGTTTTTATTCCGATGAGCCAGCCTGGAGTCAGGAGTTTGAACCTCTCCGTCAGCGCCGCTGTGGGTTTATTTGAGGCTAAACGACAGTTGGGCGAGCTGGGATAAATCATTATCAACACATAAATATATAGAGATTTAATAGCTGCCGGAGGCGGCCAAATCTCCATTTAAATATAAGAAATTTGTATCAAAGGGGTGAAAATCTAGATAGCCGACATTAATATATTTTATTCATTCAAAAACAGATTGTTATCAGCAACACCAAATGACTACAAGAGGATTCAGCAACAAAAATAAATAATTTTAGCGATTTAGGGCGTCAGCGAGCACCAGCTTAGGTCTGAACACTATATCTAGTAAATATACGGTTGTAGCCTGTCCGGAAATTAGCCTAAAGTCGGATAATAGGTAAGAGTTCAGAGCCTTACGGGAATGAAGATTTTATGTATTCGTTCCAGCTCTTGCGGTGTAAGGCTTTTGGGGTTAATTGCAGCAGGTTTGACCGAGAATTTTAAAATTTCTGACGGTTTGAGCTTGTCTAAATTAAAAAAGCAAGGTAATCTGGCCTAAGCATGATAGCTGTCAACAATCAGAATATTTTTGCTTGTTGATTTAAATTCAGCGTCATGCGATCCCCTTGAGTGTTTCCAAGGACAGTTAGCGCTTCTCAGTAGGAGGTCGTTTTTTTGAAACGAACATATCCCCAAATTAAGCCTGTTCAGGCTAGTGAAATCGACAGAGACGGTTCTGCGGAACCATCCAAACAGACAACGCTCAGCACAGGCAGAGTTCGCTCTCTCGCCACGATCGGGCTGGCAATATCGGTAGGTGCTTCTGGCATCCTGTTACCGAGAAATGGAGACAGCGCTCGCGCGTCTGAACTCGCACCGACATCGGAATCCACCGCTGAAGTACAGCCAGTATCGGCCAACGGGCCCGCTACGTCCGCACAAGTTGACGGTTCCAGGGCCGAACAGCCCGGATCACCTTCTGAGCCGGCGACGGTTAAGGTGCAGGAGGGGCAAAGCCTTTGGGAGCTTTCTCGGGATTATCAAGTTGAACCGTTGGTACTAGCAACGGCCAACGACATCAAACCCGATACCATACTCCAAGTTGGCCAACAGCTCAGAATTCCGACTGCGACGGAAGCCACACCACAACAGAACGCCGGCTATAGCACATCGGCTTCGCTAGATCGCGCAGCGACGGTCAATCCCGAACAAGAGTTAAATCTGACTGGCTCCGAGCCATTTGATAGTGCAGCAATGACAGCGCTGCCATCAACCGCAGCGACCCCGCGGGTCACGATGGTACCGGAACAAAGTTCGATCGATATCCCGAATGCAGACGGGGCGATCGACAGTTTGAAAAAACAGGAAAACCGCACCACAGAATCGGGTCGAACGATGTTCGGGTCGGAGGGGGGAGCAAATTTATCTACACCTGCGGCATTTTTGCCGGAGTCAGCACCGACGCTGACCTCCCCCGGATATGCAACTGGGACAACTATTCCTGACCTCGATGCCACACCTGTACTTCCCAATTCCGGGGGAGGTCAAGCAGCATCGCCCGATCGAGCATTCGAGTCAATTGAACAGTCTGTGGCAACACCCAGTTTGCCCTCGGCTGTGCTAGTCCCCCCTGCAGGAAGTACCGCCGCGCCGGCTGAGGTTCTCTACAGCGTGCGTCCGGGAGATACGGTAGATGCGATCGCCAAAGGTCACGGCGTATCGCCCAAAGACCTGATCTCCGTCAACAAGCTCGGCAACCCCAACTTGCTGAATGTCAATCAACGGCTCAAAATTCCCCAAGTGGGGTTGAAAAATCCAGGGGTGCAGGCGGCAGCCTCTTATTCGGCCTCCAACTCTACATCTGTCTGGGCGGCGAGTTCGGTTCCCGCATCTTTGAACCCCAGCTCGTCTACCTCGGAAATAGCCGGTGCTGGCGTTGCAGCCCCCGCGCCCAAAGTGCCTGTTGTTTCTCCCCTGGAGAACCTGGAAGGTCTGAACAATATTTCAGCGCCGATGGTTCCCCAAATTAACAGCATTCCGCTGGCTCAAGTTTCCCAAACCATTAGCGATCCACGGAAGCTGGATCTTCAAGGCGAACCAACATTTACAGGTGCAGTTGACACCAGTTCCCTGCCCTTGCCAGCCAGTGCAACGGCTACCGCCATCGCTACGGGAGAATACCCGCAGCCGATCAGCTTCGTGGCAAATACTAGCGCCCAGGGTTCAAATGCCGCTCCAACTAGCGCTTTACCAGAGTCGAATTCGGAGGCTCTCCCCACCGCAGAAGCTCTCAACCCTTATTCCGAACGCTTGAGGGCAGAAGTTGTCAGGCTGCGAGAGGAATATCGTGCCTCGCGCAATTCGATCGGCGCCAATGCGGTGTCCCTGGCTCCAAATGACGGGCCCTCGGTCAACCCGTCTGAGGATATGCCAAGTGTCAATCCATATCTCTACACCCCCGACTATGCTGAGGCGGTGCAGAATGAAATCAGCAGACCGCCATCGAGAGCCTGGTCTGAGCAGGTTCAGAAGCAGCAGCAAGAGCGTTTAGACCCCGCTCGCGCAGCGGAACTGCAACCGATCAACCTGACGCCAAAAAGCACTCTGGAACAGCCGGTAGTGGCAACTGCTCCTTTGGGAGCCGAGGGTTACGACCCCCTGAGCAACCCGTCTTTGGGACGCATGGTTTCTCCAGAACTGCCTCCGCTTTCGAGCCCTGATACTTATCTGCCTAACGGCAAACAACAGTCGGCTAACGGGTTTATTTGGCCGTCTAAGGGCGTTCTGACTTCTGGCTACGGTTGGCGCTGGGGACGGATGCACAGGGGAATTGATATTGCAGGGCCGATCGGCACGCCAATTGTGGCAGCATCAGACGGGGTGGTTACCTATGCTCAGTGGAACGACGGCGGCTACGGGTATCTGGTGGAAATTACCCATCCTGACGGCACTGAGACTGTCTATGCCCACAACAGCCGAATTTTGGTGCAAAAGGGTCAGAGAGTCGCTCAAGGGGAACAGATTTCAGAAATGGGCAGCACTGGCTTCAGTACCGGGCCGCACTTGCACTTTGAAATTCATCCCCCCGGACAGGGTGCTATCAACCCAATGGCTTTACTGCCCGACGATGCGTCCAGCGCTTCTCGGTAACGACAGGTCGGAAGTTATGGGTTTTGAATGATTACCAAAACTCATAACTTTTACGTCAAGTCATTAGAAATAGTGTTGTTTGAAAACGAGACATAGCTAGCCCTACCGTGCTACGATAGTAAATCGTGAAGTAGATTTGGCTCAGTGGCGCAGTGGTTAGCGCAGGGGACTCATAAGCCCAAGGTCGCAGGTTCAAATCCCGCCTGAGCCATTATTAAATCAAAAAAACTGCGCTCTCAAATTTGAGAGCGTCTTTTTTTGATCGATCGAGAAGATACTTGTAGTCGTTATGAGTATGATATATTTGTAACAGTTCGTAAAAAAGGAAACAAAATCTATGACCAGTGAATGCCTCCGGGTTGGTCAAGCTGCACCCGATTTCGCAGCGACAGCCGTAGTGGATCAGGAATTCAAGACAGTGAAACTGTCCGACTATAAAGGCAAAAAGTATGTAGTCCTGTTCTTCTACCCCTTGGACTTCACCTTTGTGTGCCCAACTGAGATTACAGCATTTAGCGATCGCTTCGAGGACTTCAAAAAAATCGATACCGAAATCCTCGGCGTATCCGTTGACAGTGAATTCTCTCACCTCGCTTGGATACAAACAGACCGCAAATCTGGCGGTGTTGGCGACCTCAACTATCCCTTAGTTGCTGACCTCAAAAAAACAATTAGTTCGGCCTACAACGTCCTCGACCCAGAAGCAGGCATTGCCCTCAGAGGTCTGTTCATCATCGACAAAGAAGGCATCATCCAACACTCTACTATCAACAATCTTGCCTTCGGCCGCAACGTGGACGAAACTCTCCGAACTCTGCAAGCTATCCAACACGTCCAGTCTCACCCCGATGAAGTTTGTCCCGCCGGCTGGCAGCCCGGTGACAAGACCATGACTCCCGATCCTGTCAAGTCTAAGGTATTCTTTGCTGCGGTTTAAGCCGATTATATTTGTAGGGACACGGCGCTGCCGTGTCCGTACCCGCAGAGGCATTTATTTAAGCGGATTTTTAATTACCAATTAGCAATTAGCAATTACCCAATTAGGAAATATGCTGACTTCTACTAATTTTAGCGGCTTGTTAAATGAGCGGTTTTTCCAAAATTTATTGCCTGTTCCGGCGAGTAATGTTCTGAAGCTGGGACAGATGACGCCAGATTTTGAATTGCCGGATATTAATAATGGCAAATTGGTGCGGCTGTCGAATTATCGGGGCGATAAGCCGGTAGTCCTGGCTTTTACGCGGATTTTTACTGAAAAGCAATATTGCCCTTTCTGTTTTCCTCACATTAAAGCTTTGAATGAAAACTGGGAAAAATTTGCCGATCGCAATATAGAATTATTGATGATTGCCAGTACCGACGATCGCCAAAGCCAAATTGTGGTTAGAGATTTAGGCTTGAAAATGCCTCTGCTTTCTGATCCAGGCTGTAAAGTGTTTCGGGCTTATCAAGTCGGTCAGGCTTTAGGTGCTCCTTTGCCGGCTCAGTTTGTTTTGGGTGCAGATGGAAAACTCCTCTTCAAACATTTGTTTTCTTTCATAGACCACAATGCTAGTGTAGACACTTTGCTGCAATATGTCGATCGGTAAGGACACCGCTGCTGTGTCCTAATTTGGAGTTTTTCACCGCTGATGCACGCTGGTTTAGGCCCATCAGCGGTATTTTTTCACCGGTTGACACTGGTTGATACAGCTCTTTAGTTATAAATACTTATTGTGCCAATTGCGATGGCGGTATTTTGCCATATTCGCTCGACATTAATCTAGGCTATAGCTGGAAGGTACTTAGTACAAGTTTAAGCCAATGTCGTCTCCCAAAGATCGATCGAGCAAAATTGAATTGAGCGTCTTAGCGTCGCATCCTGAGTTGTTGACAGGTTTAGATGCGTGGCTGCGGCTAGGTTTACTTTCGCCCGCTGAGGTTGAGGAATTGTGCCGACAGTATTTAGTCTGCCCAATCAGAGAGCCCGCTGTAGATTTTTCTGAAATTGAAAACCCGATCGCTCCTATTGCCGAGCCAAAAGTACCTGCCTTATCAACGCAAAAAGCAGTACCTAGCAGCAGAGAAAGCGTTGCTAGGCCCACAGAAACTACTCAAACCCCTAATTTTATCGCTCAAATTTTGCACTCACTAATGGCAGAAATTAGCGTGGTGTGGCTGTTATTTTTAGGAGTGTTCATGGTAGTTGTCTCCTCTGGAGTCTTAGCTGCCAGTCAGTGGCAAAGATTTCCTGCCGCCGGACAATATGGAGTTTTGTTAGCTTATACTTTAACTTTTTGGGCGATTAGCAGTTGGGCAAACAGACAGCAGAATTTGCACTTGACTGCTCAAACTTTGCAAGAAGTGACGCTGTTGCTAGTGCCGATCAATTTTTGGGCGATGGATACTTTTGGATTGTGGCGGTATCCTTGGGATTGGGCGGTAGCAATCGCAGCGGCACTTATTTTGACTTGGATAACTGCCCGGATTATCAAATATCAATATCAAAGCTTTTCAGGAAAAAACATCACTCGCTCGATCGCCCTAAATCACTTGGGATTGAGTTATTTGCACTCTTGGTGGGCATTTGCAGGCTTTTCCCTTACTGCGGTTTATGTGGGTACAGTGGGGACTGCTGCTACTACAGTTTATCAAGTTCAGCAACAACGATTGCAATCTATCCAACGTGGGGGAAATACTGAAACATTCCCCGCTGCTTTCAGTTTGAGCAGAGATTTTCTGACTTACAAAAAAGCAGCTTTAGTAGCTTATTCGTTAGGAATTTTACTGAGTCGAGCGATATTTGTCAAGGATGTAAATATCGCTGAAATGGGTTTAGCTTTGGCGATTTGTGGCGTGCTTTTAGCATGGCTGGATTGGCAGCAACCCCGGCAATCTGGGACTATTGAAAACAATATATCCGACCAGCCAAATCCCAGCAACTTTTTTAAATGGCAATTAGCGGGAATGGGTTTGTTGGGTTTGGGATACCTGGTTTGTTTTCGCGACATTCCGCTACAGGCGATCGCAGTTAGCGGATTGGCTGTTTGGTTTTTTTATAACCGTTTAGTGCGGTTTTGGCAAGAGTTTGATTTGGTAATGCTGGAGGCGGTGGGACTTCAGAGTATTTGGCTGTTTTGGCGAGTGCTTCCTTTAGGGATTAAAACACAAGTTGCCGCATTTTTAACTCAGCTTACAAACTCTCAGGAAACTCCTTGGGCTTTTTGGGGTGTTCTGCTGTTGCCTTATTTAATTTTAATGGTAAGTGCAGCGCAGTGGCTCTACCGCAAGCGAAAGTTTCAACTTGCCAGTTTTGGCGAAAACCTTGCTCTCGCTTTGGGGAGTGCTTTAACTGTTATTAGTTTTGTCAATCCGTTTTGGCGATCGCTCAATTTATTAGTCTCTACTTTAATTTTAGGTTGGATCACTTGGAAATACGTAATTCCCGATAATTCCCGGCGAGTTTCGAGGCAGGCTTCTGCGGCTGAACAACCGGGAAATCCGGCAATTTTGGTTCCCCTAACTCACATTATGGGTTTAGGTGCGATCGCATCGGCAATTGACTTATTTTTCCCAAACCTGACACCAAATATTTGGTCTGCAATATTATTAATATTCATGGCGAGTGAATGGGTATTTTTTGTCGGTATGAAAGCGGCCAATTTCCGAGAAAGCTCTGCCTTTTTTCGCTGGCATCCTGCATGGTTCCAAAGTTCCTGGTATCTGGGCTTAGTATTAGCAGGATTTAGCTTTATCTTGTTGCAAAATTATGTGATTGCGGGTACTGCCACTTATCGCCCTCAGTGGAGGTTGCTCTGGCTGGCGACTCCTTTGGCTTTGACTACTGTTGCTAAATATACTGAGGTTCCTCACAAAAAAGTTGCCAGTACCTTTAGTACGATCGCCCTAATATTTGCCCAATTTCTAATTTTTATTTTTCCGGGATATCGGTTAATTGGTTTGGGGGTTGCCGCCGGATTAATGTTGGTCAATACTTACTATTTAGTCGAGATACCAGCGGCTGCGATTGGAGTGGGGTTTGGCTTGAGTTTCGTAGCTGCGGTGATCGATCAATTAGGTTTTGTGTCGGGTTGGGATTGGGGAATTGCCGGGGCGATCGCTCTTTTGTGTCTGTGGTTGCTTCGCAGCATGATTGTTCGTTTTTCCAGCCGTTTACCTGAGTCTTCTCAATTAGCTGAAATTTACGATCGAGCTTTAGATGGGTGGGCCATCTTACTCGCCGGCTTACTGTTAACAACTATTACTTTTTATTCCTATGAACTCTACGCAGCCAGTAGCTTGACTTTCCCGCCCTCTACTGAAGTTTTGGCTGCTATTTTGGTGATAATGGCTGCGATTATTTTCCGAAGTTTACGGCAACTTTCCCCTCTGGCAATTTATGCTTTGGCTTGGAGTTTGGAGTTATTGACAGCAGTGGGTTTGAGTTTTGTCGATCGCACTACGATTAATTTGGCAGTTGCTAATATTGCTCTCGGATTGTTTACGCAATTGTTGGGGGATTGGTGGCGGCGCCGCCACCGCGATCGAACAAATTTACCTAGCATTCATTTTATACCTTTGGTTTACGGCGTATTGGGTTTAACTTTCCGATCGCACAGTTTTGCGAATTGGACTGGTTTAACTGTGTTGGGTGCGTCTTTAATTGCGATCGGCATTGGTAGGCGGGAACCAGAATTCAAACCTTTGGTTTATTTGGGATTAATTGGCGTCTCCGTTGCTGCTTACGAATCGCTACTCTATAGACTTTTTCAAACACCAGGAGGAACTCTTGGAGATGGCTTAATTGTCCTGGCAACTCTCGGCACAACTTTAACATATATCTATCGCATTTTATCTCCTTGGCTCAGCAATTATTTACATTTAACTAATGCAGAGTTAAAAATATTTGCTCACCTGCACTGGGTTTTGAGCAGTTTGCTGCTGATTTGGGCTTCTGTGAATGATATTAAATCCGGCTTAACTTTAGGATTAGTCACTGGTGCTTTATTAGTTCAATATGCTTTCTTGCAAGGGCGAAATAATCTCGATCGCCAATGGGCAGAAATTTGGATTTACTTGGGCTGGGTAGAAGCCTTTGGCCTCCGGCTTTATTGGATCAATACGCCTTTAGTTAAGTATATTTCCGGGCCGCTGGGGCCTTGGAAAGTTGCCCTCGCTTCTCTATTTGCCTATTTCATTTACATTTTGCCTTGGGACAACTGGGGTTGGTCAAAAAAACCTTGGCAGGTAATTGCTTCGCTGATTCCAATAGTTACTATTTTGGAAAGTCCGGCTAAGTTTTATCCGATTAGCTTGCTGATAGCTGCTACCTTCTATTTTTTCCTGGCTTGGGAAAGGGAGGAAGCCCGTTTTACCTATGTGAGTGTGGCGATAATTGACTGGATAATGCTGCGGTGGTTCTGGCAAATAGGATTGACTCAGCCAGAGTTTTATGTTACTCCTTTAGGACTTTCTTTACTTTACATTGCTCAGTTCGATGGCACTCTCAAATTACCAGCAGAAAAACCGCTGCGCCACACTCTGCGAATGCTCGCCACTGCGCTGATTTGCGGGATGCCTCTTTTTACTCAGCAAAACCACGGTTTAGTTGCGGGGGCTTTTAGTTTGGCGGCTATTGCAGCGGGTTTGGCGCTGCGAGTTCGGGCGTTTTTGTTTGTGGGAACGGGAATTTTTTTAATCAATGTTTTCTATCAGTTGGTGGTTCTAATCTTCGATTATCCGCTGATTAAATGGGCAATGGGTTTGGCTTTTGGCATTGCGTTTATCTGGATTGCTGCTACTTTTGAAACGCGGCGCGATCGCATTTCTGCTGTCGTGCAGCATTGGGTTGTACAATTGCAATCGTGGGATTAAATTTTCCCTTAATCAACTTTTGTTGGGTGGTTAGGGTGGGTTTACCAAAACCCTAACCCTATGATTATTTGTTGATGAACTTTTGAAAAATCGCCCTTTTTTTTTGGGTAAAAAGCTTGACACTGTTAGCTTGACACTGTATTATTTAATAATGGAAATAGTGGCAATTTTAAAAATTAAGTTACTACTCCCATTATCTAAAATATACCTTAAAAGCAAACTAAGATCAATAGGTAAAAATTCCTTTTTTTGCGCCGCGATTTGAGATTGTGAAAGCAGCAAAGGCGATGAAACAGAAAAAGGGCAACTAAAAGGAGCGCCAAATAAATAAATTATGACAACTCAGTTTATGAAGCGCCTGTTCACAGTAAAAGAATATCATCAGATGATTGAATCTGGCATCTTGACAAAAGATGATAAAGTTGAATTGATTCGAGGAGAAATTGTTCAAATGGCCGCCGTCGGTAGAAGGCATACATCTCATGTCAAGCGTCTGACAGAGTTATTCTATATCTGCTTATTATCGAGAGTAACCATTGGAGTTCAAGATCCGGTAGAATTGGACGATCGCTCGGAACCTGAACCGGATATTTCTTTACTGCGGCGGCGCGATGATTTTTACGAATCGGGACATCCTCAGTCTGAGGATATTTTACTAATTGTGGAAGTAGCGGATGCAACCGCTGAAACTGACAGAATTATCAAAATTCCTCTTTATGCGGAAGACAATACTGTAGAAGTTTGGCTGGTAGATATTAACGAGCAATGTGTAGTAGTTTATCGCGAACCTTCTCCCTTGGGATATCAAAATATTCAAAGATTTCAGCGGGGTCAGGTTTTATCAATTCTAGCTTTTCCAGATGTAGAAATTGCTGTAGATAATGTGTTGGGATAACAGAGTCATAACTCATACCATTTTAGATTTTATAATTGGGAATGATATCGTTTCCGGTTGTATCTCATATCTTGCACCATTCTCAAGAACAGGCAAGATGCCTGTTCCACAAAAATTCAATGTTCTTGTGGAACAGGCATATGGCCTGTTCATAAATGGCTACTTGAGAAGGGTGCAAGATATCGGTTGTATCTGAATGATTTAACCGCAGAGGGCGCAGAGAACGCAGAGGGAGAGAATACAGAGAGGAATAATTCCGATGCTACCGAATTTGATATGACTGATTATATAAGGATTTGGAGCTTGCCTAAAGTTGCTTTTTTTAAACGGGTTTCATTTAATTAAAAACCCGGCTTCTCCGAGAAACCGGGTTTTTAATCAACAGTATTTATCCGTTTTTAGAGTGCATTAATGGCTTAATGCGAATTCGGGCAATTTCGGCTCAGATGAACCATCGGGTACTACCTTAACCTGACCGTTTTCATCCACATCAACGATCGCCTTTTGGCCGTCTTTCAGCTTCCCAGACAGCATTTCCTCAGCCAGTACATCTTCCAACAACCGCATGATTGCGCGGCGCAAAGGTCGAGCACCGTAGCTGGGATTGTAGCCTTCTGTAACTAACAAGTCCTTGAACCGGTCTGTCACCGACAAAGTAATACCCTGTTCGGTTAAGCGGCTGAAGACTTGCTGCAACATAATGTCCGCAATCTGCTTCACTTCTTCCCTGTTCAACTGGCGGAAGACGATAATCTCATCCAAGCGGTTGATAAATTCGGGACGGAAAAACTGTTTCAGTTCTTCGTTTACCAAGCTGCGTACGCGGTTGTACTGAACGTCTGTGGCACTGTCAGCAAACTCGAAACCGAGACCGCCGCCGCCTTTTTCAATTACTCGCGAACCGATGTTTGATGTCATGATCAGCAGTGTATTCTTAAAGTCTACTGTCCGACCTTTAGCATCAGTTAAGCGGCCGTCTTCCAAGATTTGCAGCATCATGTTGAAGACATCTGGGTGAGCTTTTTCGATTTCGTCGAACAAGATGACTGTGTAAGGACGGCGCCGGACTGCTTCTGTTAGTTGGCCACCTTCGTCGTAGCCGACGTAACCCGGAGGCGAACCGATGAGTTTGGAAACCGTGTGGCGTTCCATGAATTCGGACATATCTAACCGAATCATGGCTTCTTCGGAACCGAAGAAATATGTTGCTAGGGCTTTTGTAAGTTCCGTTTTGCCGACGCCTGTGGGGCCGGAAAAGATGAAACTGGCGATCGGGCGATTCGGATTTTTCAAGCCTACCCGCGCGCGGCGGATAGCCCTAGAAACTGCGCTGACAGCTTCTTCTTGACCGATCAAGCGCTGGTGCAGCGTGTCTTCCATGTGCAGCAGCAATTCCGATTCGGATTCTGTCAGCTTGCTGACTGGTACTCCCGTCCAATTAGCCACGATGTGGGCGATGTCTTCTTCGGTGACAATGGGAGAAGTTTTGAGTTGGCTTTTGTTGATCGTAGCTTCGGCGATTTCGGCTTCAATCTCTAATTCGCGATCGCGCAATTTTCCAGCTTTGTCGAAGTCTTGCTCGCGCACTGCTGTATCTTTTTCTTTTGTTACTGCAGGCAGTTGCTTTTTGAGTTCTTTAACTTCGGGCGGGGTTTGTGAATTCATCACGCGGACGCGGGAACCTGCTTCGTCAATTAAGTCGATCGCCTTGTCTGGCAAAAACCGATCGTTAATGTATCTGTCTGACAGTGTGGCCGCTGCTTCTAAAGCTGCGTCGGAAATTGTCAGTCTGTGATGCTGTTCGTAAGCCGATCGCAACCCGTACAATATTTCTATTGTTTCAGCCACGCTCGGTTCACCGACTTTGATCGGTTGGAAGCGCCGTTCTAAGGCAGCGTCGCGCTCGATGTGTTTGCGATATTCGTCCAAGGTAGTTGCGCCAACACACTGCAATTCGCCTCTAGCAAGGGCTGGTTTTAGCATATTGGAAGCGTCCATGCTACCTTGAATTGCGCCTGCACCGACTAAGGTGTGAATTTCATCGATTACCAGAATGATGTTGCCGGCAGCACGAATTTCGGCCATGATTTTCGTCAGCCGTTCTTCAAATTCGCCTCGGAACTTTGTACCAGCAATCAGCGAACCCATATCGAGGCTGATTACTTGTTTGTCTTCTAAAATTTCCGGGACGTTTCTATTAACAATCCGCTGGGCTAAGCCTTCGGCGAGGGCGGTTTTGCCGACTCCCGGTTCGCCGACTAACACTGGATTGTTCTTCGTGCGGCGGCCGAGCACTTGGATCACGCGCTCGATTTCATTTTCGCGGCCCACTACGGGATCGAGTTTGCCGGCTGCTGCTAACTTGGTGAGGTTTGTGCCGAATTCTTCTAAAGTCGGGATTTTGCGATCGCCGCTATCTCCTCTGCCTCCGGGTACCGCCGCGACTTCTCCCACGGCACGAATTACCTGGGTGCGGACTCTCTGGCGATCGATCCCCAAGTTTTGCAGCACCTTCGCCGCCACCCCTTCATCGTCCTGAATCAGCCCTAGCAGGATGTGTTCGGTGCCGATGTAATTGTGGCCTAACTGCCGCGCTTCGTTCAGCGCCGTCTCAAAAATGCGCTTGACGCGGGGCGTAAAAGGAATTTCTGGCGGGAGGAACCCGGAACCTCTACCGATGATATTTTCGATTTCATTGCGCGCCTCTTTCAAGTTGAGGCCCATATCCAGTAATACTTTTGCAGCGATGCCAGTGCCTTCGCCGACGAGTCCCAGGAGGATTTGCTCGGTGCCTACAAAATTGTGACCGAGGCGTCGCGCTTCCTCTTGGGCTAGCATGATTGCTTTAATGGCTTGTTCTGTAAAGCGTTCAAACATATTTTTTCTATCCTACTGTCTTGGCGAGGGCTGTATCGCTGCTGGTGAGGAGCGATTTGGAACACTACACAAATTATAGATGTAAATTTTTGTGTATTTCCTTCTTTAACAATGTATCTTGCTAAGGAGGTAGGGACAGTGGGGAGACCCGAATAGTAGGGGTGTGGTTGCCGTCCGCTGTCGATCGGATATTAATTGAGAATAATAGTAGCAAAATGGCTTGATTGCATGAATAATATCATTGTTATGTATAAATCATATTCTTGTTCCAGTAAATTAAGCTTGATTTTTGTTTGCCTAAGTACATGGTTGAATGAAGCATATAACAGTTGCCATGTCAAGACTTTTGACGGTTGAGGGTGGTAGTGCCGTCAGCCAACAGCCCACAGTCAACAGCGAACACAGACTAGAATCACATATATTTTCAACTCTCTGCAGAACTCCATGCAATTTCTCTCGCAATACCAAATCCACTCCACTCTCCACGAAGGTATCGAAACAATTATTTATCGAGGAAAAATCCCCACCCACCAGGATACAACCGTACTCAAAATCCTGAAAGCTGAATATCCCACCCTTGATGCAATTACCCGGATCAAGCATGAGTATCGCATTCGCCAACATTTAGACCATCCGGGCCTAGTTAAAGTCCTTAGCCTAGAAACCTTTGACAACCGTCTCGGCTTGCTTTTAGAAGACTTTGAGGGCGAATCTCTCGATCGCCTCCTGTCGAGACAAAAGCTCGAAGTCATCACCTGTTTGACGTTTGGCATCCAACTCATAAAAGCCTTAGAATATCTGCACCTTCAAAAAATTATTCACAAAGATATTAAGCCAAGCAATATCATCATACACAGCGCAACAGGAATTATTAAACTGACAGATTTCGGGATTGCTTCACGCTTGTCCAAAGAAAATCCCCAAATAAATAATATTAACTCTATAGTCGGTACTTTTGCTTATATGTCTCCCGAACAAACCGGGAGAATGAACCGCACCCTCGACTACCGCACCGACTTTTATTCTCTAGGAATCACTTTATATGAAATGCTGACAGGTCAATTGCCATTTATGAGCAACGACCCTTTAGAAATAGTTTACAGTCACATCGCTTCTCAAGCAATTTTGCCGGAGCAAATTAATTCCGACATTCCACCAGCAATTTCACAAATTGTGATGAAGTTAATGGCTAAAAATGCCGAAAATAGATATCAAACAGCCGGCGGCTTGTTAGCCGATTTAGAAATGTGTTTATATCAGTTAGAAACTACAGGGAAGATAGTCGATTTTACGCCAGGAAACTTAGATATATTGAGTCAGTTGTTGATTCCTCAAAAATTGTACGGGCGGGAAACACAAGTCAGCGAACTATTGGCAGCATTTGAACGTGTAGCTAATCCTTGCGACGAAGATTCTTCCCCTTCCCAAATTGAAGTGATTCTAGTTTCTGGTTATGCAGGTATAGGGAAATCGGCCGTAGTTAGCGAAATTCAAAAACCCATCACCAGACAGCGGGGTTATTTTATTTCAGGTAAATTTGACCAATTCCAGCGGAATATACCTTACGCATCTTTAATTCAAGCTTTTCAATCTTTGATCCAGCAGTTACTTACGGAAAATATCAAAAAATTACAAGATTGGCAAGATAAACTTTTAGCCGCACTAGGCGATGCCGGACAAGTAATTATTGACGTGATTCCCGAACTAGAATTGGTAATTGGCAAACAGCCTGCGGTTGCGGAACTTCCCCCCACAGAAGCACAAAACCGCTTTAACAGGCTATTCAAAGAATTTATCCACGTATTCGCGCGAAAAGAGCATCCCTTAGTCATATTTATCGATGACTTGCAGTGGTCAGATTCAGCGACATTGAAATTAATGGAATTGCTGGCGACTGACCCAGATAGCAAATATTTACTATTAATTGGAGCCTATCGAGACCATGAAGTTAGCTCTACACATCCTTTAATGCAAACAGTAGAGTACCTTCAAGAAACGGGGATTATTCTCAACAATTTAGTTCTGGAACCTCTTTCTTTAGCCCAGGTGACTGAGTTGATTTCTGAGACATTGAATGACTCAGAAAGAATTCAACCTTTAGCGGAGTTAATTTGGAATAAGAGTGGTGGCAATCCTTTTTTCTTGACGCAATTGCTCAACACTCTTTATCAAGAAAAACTTTTGAGATTTGACTTTACCGGGCTGCTGTCTCCCGGAATAAAAGGGCAGTGGCAGTGGAACATTGAGGATATTCACGCTATTGGCATCATAGATAAGAGTGTAGTTGAACTGGTAGCCAGTCGGATTCAACAGTTGCCAGAGACTACACAACAAGTTTTGAAATTGGCGGCTTGTGTTGGGGACAAATTCACTTTAGATGTTCTATCTACTGTCAACGAAAAATCTCCGTCAGTCACTGCGACTGAACTCTGGGATGCTTTGCAAGCGGGGTTAATACTTCCATTGAATGAGAGTTACCTCATTCCTTTATTTTTAGATGGAGAAGCCGGAGTTAATTTAACTTTCGATTCTTCGCGAATCAGCTATAATTTTTTGCACGATCGCGTCCAGCAAGCTGCATATTCGCTGATTCCTGATGATGAAAAGAAAGCCACTCATCTTAGCATCGGTAAATTGCTGTTTAAAAATACGCCCGCCGATAAAGTAGAAGAGAGAATTTTTGATATTATCAACCAGTTGAATGTAGGAATTGATTGTCTCACCAGGCAATCAGAAAAAGATGAATTAGCCGAATTAAATTTAATTGCTGGACATAAGGCAAAAGCAGCTAACGCTTATGAACCCGCTGTTAAGTATTTGAATGTGGGAATTTCCTTATTAGCACCGGATAGCTGGGAACGCCACTATAGCATGACGCTGCGGCTGTATGTAGAGACGCTGGAAGCGGAATATTTAAACACTAACTTCCAGCAAGCAGAAAATTTGGCAGAAGTGGTTTTGCGATCGGCTAAAAACCAGCTTGACATAGTGAAAGTGTATCAGCTAAAAATCATATTTTATCAGGCTCAAAGCCAGATGCTACAAGCTGTTGAAACTGGTCTAGAAGTGCTGAAAATGCTGGGAATAAACCTCTTAGACAGCCCAACTATTGCAGTGCCAAAATTGCCGCGAATTGAGGAATTAGAGAACCTGCCAGTTATGACAGATCCTTATCAACTGGCAGCTATGGAAATCCTGACAGCCCTCTATCCTCCTGCTTATATTGCCAAACCAGAAATTGTCTCCTCCCTCGTCTTGACTATGGTCAATCTTTGTATCGATCGCGGTCATTCAGCATTAGCTACTTTTCCCTATACTCTTTATGGAATGATGCTGTGCGGCGTCGAAGGCGACATCGAAGCTGGCTACTACGCTGGATTAATCGCTTTAAAGCTGCTAGAACAATTTAATGCTAGCCAACAAAAAGCTAAGGTTTATGTAATATTTAATGCTCATATAAGAATCTGGAAAGAGTCTACTAAAAATACACTTACTTCCTTTATAGAAGGAATGAAAGTTGGTGTCGAGACTGGGGATTTAGAATGGGCAGTTTATAATTCTATGCACTATATTACCAATTTATTTTTGGTGGGAGAACCGCTAGAGTCGGTCAAAGAAAAGCAAACCTTTTATATGGACTTTCTGCTAAAAAATAGACACGAATTTGCCATAGGTTATGCTAAAATTTGGCAAGTAATTGCTTCAAGCTTAAGAAGCAAAACATCAGAGCAAGTACGGTTAGTTAGCGACAGGTTGGATGAACCTGCTGTGATGTCGCGTTGGCACAAAGAAAATAATCGAATGTCGCTGTTTGCAGCTTATGTTGCTAAATTGATGCTGCTTTATTTACTTAAAGATTATGCTGGGGCTGTTGCCAGCGGTAAATTAGCGGCAGAATACGCAGATGGGGCGATCGGCTTAATCACTGTTGGGGTACACAATTTCTACTATTCGCTGGCCCTCCTGGCTAACTATCCTGACAGTGACAATCAAGAAGCAGACTTAGCTATTGTTAACTATAATCAGCAAATCATGAAAAAGTGGGCCTACCATGCACCCATGAATTATCAGCACAAGTACGACTTAGTTGAAGCTGAGAAAGCTAGAATTTTTAGCGATAAACTTGCAGCAATGGATTATTATGACTTCGCTATTAAAGGAGCTGCTGCTAACGGTTACATCCAAGAAGAAGCATTAGCATATGAATTAGCTGGAGAGTTTTATCAATCTTTGGATAAAGAGATAATTTCTCGCTCTTATCTGACCAAAGCTTATTATGCCTACATCCGCTGGGGAGCTATAGCAAAAGTTAAATACTTAGAATCCCGTTATCATTATTTAGTCGATCGCAATCAAGGAGCAATATCTAAAAATGTTGATCTCATGACTGCTACCACTACTGTTGACAATAGCTTGATGCTGGATTTACCAACAGTTGTCAAAGCATCTCAAGCTGTTTCGAGCGAAATTATCCTCAGCCGTTTGCTAGAGAAACTCGTACAGCTTGTGAAGGAAAACGCAGGCGCTCAAAAAGTATTATTTCTTGCCAAGACAGGTAATCAATTATTCATAGAAGCTGGAGTTACAGGTGAGTTAAATGATGTAACTCTGTTACAATCTATCCCGATTGCCGAATCCGAGATTCTGCCCATTTCCTTAATTAACTATGTAGAAAGAACCCAACAATACTTGGTTTTAGACGATGCTACCCGATCCGATCAATTCCAATTTGACCCGTATATTGCCACCAATAAACCCCTATCTATCCTGGTATTGCCGATTATCCATCAAGGCAACCTTACGGGAATTTTTTATTTAGAAAATAATTTAACAAAAGGTGCTTTTACTAGCGACAGGCTAGAAATTTTGGGAATATTGTCTGCACAAGCAGCTATTTCTCTAGAAAATGCCCGTTTTTATACTATTCTGGAAACGCGAGTAGCGCAAAGAACTGAGAAATTGCAAACTGCATTGGAAGAACTCCGCCACACTCAATTGCAGCTAATTCAAAGTGAAAAAATGTCCAGTTTAGGGCAAGTCGTCGGGGGAATTGCTCACGAAATTAATAACCCGATTAATTTTATTTATGGAAATTTACATTACACCAATGAATACGCTGAAAACTTACTATATTTACTACGTTTATACCAAAATCATTACCCAAATCCCGTGCAAGAAATAGTCAATGAAACAGAGCAAATAGATTTAGATTTTTTGATGACTGATTTCACTAAAATGATAGATTCAATGAGAGTTGGTGCTGCGAGAGTTCGCGATATCGTGCTGTCGCTGCGAAACTTTTCTCGGCTAGATGAATCAGATAGAAAATGGGTTAATCTCCACGAAGGTATCGACAGCACGTTGATGATTTTGGATCACAAATTAATTGATATTCAAGTGCTCAAGGAGTACGGCAATTTGCCTTTAGTGAACTGCTATCCGGGAGAAATTAATCAGGTTTTTATGAATGTACTGACTAATGCTATTGATGCTTTGTCTCGCGAAAAAAGAGGGAGGGAAGTTGACTCGACAATTCAGATTTGCACTGAAGTCGCCGAAGGAAATCAAGTAGCAATTCGCATTGTAGATAATGGTGTGGGGATGAGTTCGGAGGTATTGGGTAAAATATTTGACCCGTTTTTTACTACTAAAGAGGTAGGTAAGGGGACGGGTTTGGGATTGTCTATCAGTTATCAAATTGTGGTAGAACAACATGGAGGAAAGCTAATTTGCAAGTCGGAACCCGGAGAGGGAAGCGAGGTTAGTATTTTCCTTCCGTATTGATGAATTAAAGCCATCGTGAAAGCAACTGTTCAACTACTTTCACAAAGCCGATCGCAATTTGAATCAACGGCCAACCCACAAAACAAATTAACACCGCCCAGCGAGTTTGAATATCCAAACCTTGGCGAACCGCCACAATTACAGCTAGCAAACTCCACACAGCTAATATCCGCTCAATTCCTTCTCCCAGCAAGGGAATTAGCGTTAAAAAATTCAGCACTTGTGGCGCGTAAGCAAAGCCGATCGGAACCAACAACTCCCCATAAGTTACGTGCCCCTGCTTCAGCCACTCTCCGATTTTAAAGATAGTGAAAGTCCAAAAATAATAACCCCCCGCGATTGCCAAACCATCTATCCAAAGTGCTAAAAATAACACTGATAGCTCAGTTCGATTGATTAACAAAATGACAGCGCTGCCCAACACGCGGGACAGCGCAGCTAAAATTACAATTGTTAAAGCTATCCGCTTAGTTCTGCGAGTGTAGGGAGTTTTTTCGTAAAAATTGCCATTCAAAGAAAGTGCGTTCCAAAGGGTTGCCCCCAAGCCTGCAATTGAATCTTCTCCCTTCACGTTGAACTCCTGCTCCTCAAGATAGTTGACAACTTTTACAAAATAAGCTCTAATACAGCAGAATCACCGAACTATTTCTAGATAATTAGGTAATTAATTGGCATTCTACCAGATTTTATTAAATGCTAAGATTGATTTTACGGATACTTGCATGGCTGCGCGGGGGAAGTTTAAATTTGTTGATCATCGCAGGTGTAATCCTGTTAGTTTGGGGCATTCTTTCGCCGGTGGGAACTGTTATATGGTGGCTGAATCAAAGTGCCGAAACGTTTGGTATCAAGAAAAATCCGCCGGAGATATTGCCCTCAAACAAGGGCAATTTAGAAGCCCGCAAGTCTTCGCAGATCAATTGTTATATCATCTTTTTACCGGGAGTTGGCGATTTTTCGGGGGATGAATTAACCCCTGGTGAAGAGTTTTTTCTCAAGCGTTTAGTTAAAAGTCACCCGCAGTGCGTAGCAGTGGGCGATGTTTTTCCTTATTCAGCGTCTAACAAAAGTTTAGGAGGAGAGCGGTGGCTAGCTCCTTTTTGGCGGTTTGCAGAACAGGCAAAAAGCGGGCCGATTGCGGGGGATATATTCATCAAAATTCGCAATCTCTGGAGGTTTGCAATTTCTCTAGATTATCGCTACGGATTTGCATACAATCAGGGAATGGCTAAGGCAATTATAGAGCGCATGAATGCTCAATCTCCCATTTCAGTTAATCCTCAAAAGCCTTTGAAAGTTATTTTAATTGGCACTAGCGGCGGCGCACAAGTTGCTTTGGGTGCTACTCGCTATCTTAAAGAATGGCTGAAGGCAGAAATTACGGTTGTTTCGGTTGGGGGCGTCTTTTCGGGAGAAAATGGTTTTGCAGAGGCCGATCGCATTTTCCACTTTCGCGGCACCCGCGATTCAATTGAGGATATTGGCGGCATAGTTTTTCCGAGTCGCTGGTACTGGTACGCGACTTCTCCTTTCAACCAAGCTCGTTTGCAAGGCCGCTATGCAGCAGCTTTGAGCGGCCCTCACAAGCACGACGGCGATGAGGGATATTTTGGGGAAAATCTGGCGGCAGACGGTAAAAAGTATGTAGATATAACGCTGGACAAGATTAATCAATTACCTGTTTGGTCTGAGGGTGCGCGCGATTGATGAGTTCTTGTATATTGGATAGTCATTAGTTATTAATTTTGTCATTGTTCGTTCTGCGTCCCTTGAAACGGGAGCATCTCATATTTGCAAAAACACTTCTTTCTTCTTCCTTCTGACTCTTTTCTCCTGGCTCCTGACTCCTGACTCCTAATTCCAATTTCGAGCTTTGCTGCTTTCATTGAGATGCTCCCGCTTGAAACTTGGCCTTGTTTCATTCCAGTCTCTACCTCCAATTCCAATTCCCTGTTTGGCCGATCCCCGATGCCCAATTCCCAATTCCCAATTCCCAATTCCCCCCTATTATTAATGTCTCGACCAACATTATATATTGCCATCACAAATCACGGATTCGGGCACGCTGTCCGAGTCTCCTCCGTAGCTGCAAAAATTCAAGAATTAAATCCAGATATCTTACTAATTATCACAACAACAGCACCTCGCTGGCTGCTAGAATCTTATATTACGGGCGACTTTATCCACCGTCCCCGCGCTTTTGATGTGGGTGTGGTACAAGCTGACAGTTTGAATATGGATAAAGATGCGACGCTGGAAAAATTGCGGGAAATTCGGAAAAAGCAAAATTCCCTAATTGCCAGCGAAGTTACTTTTATCAAGCAAAATCGGGTAGGTTTGGTGCTGGCAGATATTCCTCCTTTGGCAACGCGAATGGCGGCAGCGGCTGGGGTTCCCTGCTGGATGATGAGCAATTTTGGGTGGGATTTTATCTATCGCGATTGGGGCGGGGAATTTGTAGAAATGGCAGATTGGATTGGTGAATGTTTCGGAATGTGCGATCGACTTTTTCGTCTTCCTTTGCACGAACCGATGCCAGCTTTCCCAAATATTCAAGATGTGGGCTTGACTGGCGGCAATCCTCGCTACAGTAACGAAAAAATTCGGGAAGTATTCGGCATCGAAACACCGCTGGAAAAAACTGTATTGTTGACTTTCGGCGGATTGGGTTTAGAGGAAATTCCTTATCAAAATTTACAGCAATTTAGCGACTGGCAATTTATTACTTTTGATGCTGGATCTCCCGATTTGCCGAATTTGATTAAAGTCAAAAATCAGGAGTTTGCAAAATCTTTCCCGATTTTACCGCGTCCGGTTGATATTATGCCTGTCTGCGGGCGCTTAGTTTCTAAACCGGGATACAGCACTTTTGCGGAAGCTTTGCGTTTGGAAATACCTGTTGTTTCTATAAGGAGAGAAGGTTTTGCAGAAGCTGCGGTGTTGCTGGAAGGGATTCAAAATTATGCGGAACATCAAATTTTGACGGCGACGGAGTTTTTTGAGGGGGATTGGGAGTTTTTGCGACAACCGCTGCATCCGCCCTGTTTGTCGGATAAATTGGATAAAAATGGTACGGAGGCGATCGCCCAAGCTGTTGTAGACTATTTTTCATAAGTGCGATTAGAAATCGATCTTATACAAACAAAGTCTACCTCCGCCAACAGAAGAGTTTGGCATCAGTCTCATCCAAAATCTAAAATCTAAAATCTACAATCTAGAATCGAATGAATCACTATCAACAGATACTCAAGATTCAAACTACCGGGAAATCTCTGTCCAAAATCACTCCTAAGATAGAAGATGCGGTGGCGACTTCAGGTATTAAAACAGGACTTTGTAGCTTATTTTTGCGCCACACTTCTGCTAGTTTGGTGATTCAAGAAAATGCTGACCCGGATGTACTTAAGGATTTGGCTAACTTTTTAGCTAAACTGGTACCGGAGGACGATCGCTACATTCACGATGCCGAAGGCCCAGACGATATGCCGGCGCACATTCGCACGGCGCTGACTCATACTTCTGAACAAATCCCGATCGATCGCGGCAGGTTGCTGTTAGGAACTTGGCAGGGAATTTACCTGTGGGAACACCGCCAGCGGGGTCACATTCGCGAATTAGTTGTTCACGTCAGCGGCACTTGATCGGAATTTGTACCTCGCTGATTTTAGTTGCTTCCGGCGTCATCGGGGAATTGTAAAAAAAGCGACGCGGCGGCCCAACTATTTCATATTCAGGATGTTCTTGAAGCCAATCTTTGAGTTTCTGGAGATTATTTTCGTAGCTTTCCCAAGTGTAGGCCCCGCGCACGCCGATGCTGACAACCGTCATCGGCGAAGTATCCGTGATTTCTACAGCGGAGTTAACGCTGCTGGGGGCGATATTTGGTGTGGGATAGAGGAACGAAACTTCAGCTTGGGGAACCGCATCGATTTGCCCGGAAGTTTCGGTGTAGCGCGCTTCTACTGGCGTTGTCATCGCAATTTGGTTGTTGCTGATGTGTTGAAATAAGGGATTGAAGGCGATGCCAGTTGCTTGTCGCAAATCGCCCGCGTGGGTGTAGGTGACAGCGCGGTACTGAGGATATTGCTTAACTTCTATCACCCCAATCTGTGCGGGTTCAGGGAATCCAGTAGGTAATACCATTTGAGATTTAAAAGTTGAGATTTTACATTCAAGAAGGGGGAAAGACTGACTATGCAAGGGTTTGGAACTTGCTTGCAGTTGCATGATTTTTGGCAACTGCTATAAATAGGCTGAGATTGTTTGCAGACAATCGTTCAGGCGGCACAATTAGTTTAGCAGTTATTTAAGGCGCTGCTAACTGTCGATCGCCTAGAATTAGTTGAGAGATTATCAATTAACCTCGTAATAATACGGACGGCACTGAGTAAGCACAGAAACATTAATCTAGTTGTGCTTGAAAAATTAGCGTTTTTCAGGTGTTTGCTATTTGTGTCGGAAAATATTCCGCTGTTTGGTCGATCGAGCTGTGCGTTCTCAGTTATTGGGACGCTTATCGCGTTCAGTAACGCCTATCAATTATACCGCTTTCAGGGAATGACGTATGAAAAAGATTCTAGTGATTGAGGACGAGCAAGTAATTCGCGAGAATATTCTCAAACTCCTCAAAGCTGAAGGTTTCGACGTGACGGGTGCAGAAAATGGATCGCAAGGTTTATATGCGGCGGTGTCAAATGTTCCCGACGTGATTATTTGCGACGTGATGATGCCAGAACTTGACGGGTATGGGGTGCTGGTGGCCTTGCGATCTAATCCTGTTACTGCTACAGTACCTTTTGTTTTTCTGACCGGTAAAGCCGATCGCTGTGAAATGCGGCAAGGTATGGAATTGGGAGCAGATGATTACCTGACTAAACCTTTTACTAAAGCTGAACTTGTGGGAGCGATATCGAGCCGCTTGAAAAAACAAGAAGCTGTCGCCGAACAGTACAATACTTTGCGATCGCAAAGCAGCGAATTGATCCAAGATGCCGACAAATTAGATCGGATAAAAACAAGTTTGTGCGACGCACTGGAACGAGAAGAATTCCAAGTTTATTATCAGCCGCAGGTCAATGTCCACACTGGTAAAATTATCAGCGCAGAAGCTTTAGTGCGCTGGCTGCATCCAGAAAAAGGGCTGATTTCGCCCGCAGAATTTATTCCCCAGGCCGAAGCAACTGGCTTCATTGTACAGTTAGGCGAGTGGGTTTTGCAGACAGCTTGCAGGCAAATGCAAGTTTGGCAAAATGCTGGTTTCCCGCTCCGAATAGCGGTAAATCTGTCGCCACGCCAATTTCACCAACCGGATCTCAGCAGCAGAGTTGCCCACATTTTAGCAGAGACTGGTTTGCAAGCGAGCAGTTTAGAATTAGAGCTGACAGAAAGTTTGATGGTAGAAGATGCGGAAAGTGCGATCGCGACTTTGCAACATTTGAAAAATTTGGGAGTTTGTATATCTCTTGACGATTTCGGAACTGGGTATTCTTCTTTAAGCTATCTGACGCAATACCCCTTCGATACTTTAAAAATAGACCGCTGTTTTATCAGCAATATCACCGATGGTTGCACAAATGCAGCGATTGTCAAAGCTATTATTGAAATGGCGCACAGTCTCTGTCTTGAGGTAATTGCCGAAGGAGTTGAAACAGAAGCCGAAAAAGATTTTCTCTGGCGCTATAAGTGCGATATAATGCAAGGATATTTGTTCAGTCCTCCTTTGGCGGCAGCGGATTTTGAACAGTTGTTGATGGCAGGAAAATAGAAGATTGGTTAAATCAATATTGGTCATTGAATTAAGTGCGATCGGGGTGGAATATGGTTTTAGAATCCAGCAGTAACGTTGACTCACTCAAATCCAGCAATAAAAAAAATAAAGAGTTTTACCTAGCTGTTCAACTAGCTATAGTAATAGTATTTCTAGCTATTTTGTCCAAATTTTTTATCATAGTCAACGCTGGAGAACGGGGCGTGCTGATGCAGTTTGGCAAAGTGCAAGAACAGGTACTAGGAGAAGGAATTCACGTAATAGTTCCCACAGTTTATACTGTAAAAAAGTTGAGCGTCAGGGTACAAAAACAGGAAAGTTCCGCTGAAGCTTCCTCAAAAGATTTGCAAGATGTTTTCACGGATGTAGCGCTCAATTGGCACATTATCCCAGAAGAAGCAAATGCTATTTTTCAACAAATAGGTGACGAAAAAGAAGTCGTGGCTCGCATTATCGATCCGGCAGTTGAAGAAGTATTAAAAGCAGTTATGGCCAAATACACGGCTGAAGAAATAATTACTAAACGGGGAGAAGTTAAAGCCGCAGTTGATGATTCTTTGACCTTGAGGCTGGTTACATATCACATTGCAGTAGACGATATTTCTTTAGTACACGTTCACTTTTCTGAGCGGTTTAGCGAGGCGGTGGAGGCGAAACAAATTGCCGAACAGGAGGCAAAAAGAGGGGAGTTTTTAGCGCTGAAGGCAGTAAAACAGGCCGAGGCTAAGGTGAATTTAGCCAAGGGAGAAGCCGAAGTGCAAAGGTTGCTGCGGGACAATTTGACTCCCGAACTTTTGGAAAGGCAGGCTATAGAAAAATGGGATGGGAAATTGCCGCTGATTGTTGGTGATGGGGGGAAAAATTTATTGGACTTGAGGAAATTGGTTGAGAGATAACAGCCCTGGACGCATCAGCCCAAAGAAACCGGGTTTTTTACCTAATCTGTGACCTACAACGAAGGATTTTCGGAAAAAAACCCGGTTTCTGACTATCGGTGCACAAGTCCCGTACAAAAATACAGGGAATTTAGCTTTTTATGTCGGTAAAAAACCCGGTTTCTTGAGTATTGGTGCGTAATACCAATTTTTTATGAGGTTGCATAGAATCCGATCCCCCCTAGCCAAGAGGGCGGGCACGGGGAGTAGGGGTCGCA
>NZ_JAUBOX010000035.1:0-71944 GCF_036700445.1 Microcoleus sp. T3_B1 | reverse complement strand
CCGTGCCTACCCCCTATCTATCGGGCAACCACGGGGGGATTGCCCCTACAATAATTATGCAAATGATTTAGGATTGCATATAGATAGGGTTACTTATAAAATTGACCCCATCTTTTTTTACCATAAATCGGTCTAACCTTTGTTAGCTATGGGTCAAGACGGGGTTGTCACCCCCTGAACTATTTGCGTTCATCTGCGTTCATCTGCGGTTTCCCTCTTACATCAAAGATTTAGGCAAGAAGTTTAATGAAAAAAAAGGAAGGGGAAAAAAGGTTTATAGTAAGGAGTTTAGTCATTAAAAAGGTACAGGATCAGGTTCTGACGGTAAGAGGCTTACGCCAGTATAAGCTGATTGGAGTCGATCAAAAATGTATTCAAAAGCTTCTTCAAAGTGTCTGGGTTCATCAATGAGAATCTTGAATTCGTGACCCCAAGGATAAACCGTGAGAATGAAATTGTCAATAACTTTGTTAACACTCAAAGATATTTCGACTGTTTCGCGATCGCCATTTTCGGGATTTTCGGGATTTTCGCAAACATTGATCGCACCATCAAAATACAGTATGCCATTGTCATCAAATTTATGATTTTGGTTTTGAATCGGGCATTCCAAATAATCGCTCATTTGCTTGATAAAAATTTCACTAAAATCCTGACAAGCTTCGCAGGATTTGCGGTATGCTTGCCGGGATGCGGCGTAAGCTTTGCAAAGTTCCTCAAATTTAGACATAGAAATTACCAGTGTTAACTGCCCAAAATATCAAATATTAGCCCGCAACCGCAATATTTTCAACAAAGTGTTGAATTGATCGGGCAAAGGGGCGATCGCCTCTATTAATTCTCCTGTTACGGGATGCTGCAAAGTCAGCCGCCATGCGTGGAGGGCTTGTCCGGTTAAATTGACGCCGATGGAACGGTTGGAACTGTACATCGGGTCGCCAACAATCGGATGTTTTATTTCCGCTGTATGCACGCGAATTTGATGGGTGCGGCCGGTTTCTAATTGATAGTGCATTAAGCAATAGTTGCCGATTCTTTCTTTAATTGTCCAGTGAGTAACTGCGGGGCGACCGCCTTTTTCTACTGGTACTACCGCCATTTTTTTGCGGTCTGTGGGATGCCGCCCGATGGGTAGGTCTATTGTGCCTGTTTCGGTATTGGGAGCACCGTAAACTATGCCTAAATATTCGCGGCGGGCGGTTTTAGTTTTGAGTTGGGCTTGCAGATGTTGGTGAGCAATGTCGGTTTTGGCGATCGCGATCGCGCCTGTTGTATCTTTGTCTAATCTGTGTACGATTCCCGGCCGCTGAACTCCGCCTATTTCTGCTAGGGGACAGTGGGCTAAGAGAGCGTTGACTAATGTACCGTCTGCGTGTCCGGCGGCTGGGTGGACGACTAATCCGGCTGGTTTGTTGATGATAATTAGGCTGTCATCTTCGTAGAGGATGTCGAGGGGAATTGCTTCGGCCTGCAACTTTGTGGGCTGGGCTTCAGGTAATGTGAGGTGGATGCGATCGCCCGTTTTTACTGATATTTTTTTCGAGGTGCAGGTTTCGTCGTTGACTTTGACGTTACCTTGTGATATGAGGCTTTGGATTCGCGATCGGGATAAGTCCGGTATCTGGTTTGACAGCCAAATATCTAATCGCTGATTGACATTACTGCGATCGAATTCCTCTGTATTTTCTACTGTGTAAATATGTGCCGCAGTGTCTGTTTCTATCATTTACTTTCTTTGGTAATCGGTAATCGCTAATTTAAAATCGATCGATTTGTATGCACTACATATCCTGTAGGGGCGGGTTTCACCCATAATAATTGCCTAAAACCTATAATCTCGTAAACCCGCCCCCACGAACTGGTTTCACCGACAATTATCGCAGTGGCCGCACTGCATAGATTTCGCCTCATTTGCAAACCCAAAAGCTTGCAGCAAAAATTGCCACCTGCACTGCCGATGTTTCAAATATTTTACCATTTCCTCAGCGGCGGTAAAATTTGATTTTTCCGCTTTTTGCTGTGCGGATTTGTCGATCGCATAATTAAAAGGATCTTGCCATGTTAATTGTCCGCTGCTGTGGAGAATCGAAAGGGCGATCGTGCTTTCAGGAAATTCGCGGGAAACTGCTTCTATATCCCCTTTAACTGGCAGTTTTTGGGCTAATTGCTGAGCTTCTCGGTATTGCGATCGCAATTTATCTTGAAAAAATTCCTTTCTTTGTTTATCTTCGGGATAAAGCAAACCCGTCGGTTCGCTAATCAATGTCAGGGCGATCGCAGATTTGCCGTCGCGTCCGCCTCTACCAATTTCCTGAATGTATTCCGATAATAGCAAAGGTGCTTGATAATGAACAACCCACCGGACATCGGGCTTGTTAATTCCCATCCCGAATGCTGAGGTACAAGTTACGAATTTTAGCTCATTGTTCAGCCAAGCGTTTTCTATTTTTCGCCGTGATTCGGGACTTAAACCTGCATGATATGCTGCTGTTTCATAACCTGCTGCTTCCAACAAATCCGCCAAGCTTTCGCTATCTTTTCTCGTGCGGACATAGACTAAACCTGCTTGTTTTGGTCGAGCTTTAATAAAATTTAATAACTGCTGCTTGCGTCCTCTCGGCGTCCAGACTGTTTGCACTTGCAGGTGCAGATTAGAACGGTAGGGACTTAGCAAAAATGCTTCGGGTTGTTGCAGTTGCAAGACATTTTTGATTGTCTGCTGTGCTTCCGGGTTGGCGGTAGCGGTAAAAGCTGCGATCGCAATTTTACTATTTGCTGGTTTAGCTTTCAACAAAGCCGATCGCACTGTTCCCAAACGGCGGTAAGCTGGTCGAAAAGTATCACCCCACTGCACTAAACAGTGAGCTTCATCTAATATTAAACCGTTGATTTGGATTTGTGGCTGACTGATAATTTCCCAAACAGGTTTGCTGAGTAATGTTTCGGGAGATAGGTACAGCAATCTTAATTTATTTTGTTGCAGCGACTGCATAGTTTGTCGGCGCTGCGCTGTTGGCAATTGACTGTGGAGGAGGGAAGCGGGCAGATTGCGATCGCGCAATTCTTGCACTTGATTTTCCATCAAGGCGACTAACGGCGAAACTACCAAAGTTAAGCCTGTTTGTAACAAAGCTGGCAGTTGAAAGCAGATTGATTTGCCACCACCTGTCGGCATAATTATAATGGTATCTTTTCCGGCTAATAAACTGCCGACAATTTCTCCTTGCGGTGGTCGAAAGTCGTCGTATCCCCAGATTTTTTTGAAGGCGGCGCGGGCTTGATTTAATGATGTTGGTTCTGGTTGGTATTTCATTTGATTTATCCCCAAATCAGACGTAATGTGAGCAGTGCGTGCCCTACATAATTAAATTTTGTGTAAGTCCTGATGTACCAATAAACCGGGTAGCTGGTTTCATAGTATGCAAGTATCGAGCAGAATAAGTGTTAATTTAATAACAGTTAATAATTTTACTTTTTTAAGTATGAACGCAAGCACGTTAAGCGAAGTTTTCAGCTATCGGCAAAAGACTTGTGATCTTTTCGATACAGCGGGGGCCGTAGATGCGGTGCGCGAAGAGGGTTTTGCGCTGATTCCCGGTGTACTCAGTCCGTCGGAAGTGGCGCAAACAAAGGAAGCACTCGATCGCCTGCAACCCTTCGGACTCGATGGTAGCAGTTGGAGTGAATTGAACCAGCATTTTAAGTGCGTATTTAATCGCGATCGCCTGTGGCTTTCCTATGTCGATCGACCGGGTATAATTGAATTAGCCGAAGCATTAATGGGCAGCGATTGCCATATTATCGGCATGACTGCGTGGAAAAGCGGGCCCGGTTATGATGGTTGGCGCGTCCACGTCGATCAGGTGTTTGTACCCCTGCCCGAAAGCGTGTTTGCCGTTAGCGGAGCCCTCGAAGAGGATCGCACTTTTCAACTACCAGTATGGATTTGTACAGCCCATTTCTATCTCAGCGACATCGCAGAAGACCTCTGTCCTACCTACATTATTCCTGGTAGTCACAAATCTGGTCGAAAACCAGAACGCGGGGAAGAAACTTGGAACGGACACTCCCCAGAACCAGTTTTGTGCAAAGCAGGAGATGTGTTATTTTTCCGCAGTGAAATTTGGCACTCCGGCGGCAAAAATACGACAACAGATGGAACTCGCTACTTACTGCAAGTGCATTATTCCCACCGCAACATCGCGCAGAAATTTTCGCCTTGGCCGTGGCAGTTTAACCCCGAAATTATCGCTACCGCTACTGAACGGCAACTGCGGCTTTTAGGCAAACATCCTGAGTCAAATTACGGTTAAAATACATGGCTAATTTTGTTTGATTACCTGTATAGCAAGCCTTAGAAGAAATGTGAACACCATCTATTCTCTTCTATTCCTTTCTCTTTTCTTCTCTTTCTCTGTGTCCTCTGCGCCCTCTGCGGTTCATAAAAAAAAATATCTGTCACAAATCCATTAACATTATAAGGTCAAAGTTATTTGAGACTTGGAGTTTTGGATTTGAGATTATCATCCATTCTAGAGAATGGTAAATCTCCGAATATCTTGAGCAATCCAAAATCCAAAATCCAAAATCCAAAATCCCCTAA
This sequence comes from Microcoleus sp. T3_B1, assembly GCF_036700445.1. NCBI lineage: Bacteria > Bacillati > Cyanobacteriota > Cyanophyceae > Oscillatoriales > Microcoleaceae > Microcoleus > Microcoleus sp. T3_B1. The sequence continues at coordinate 67,341 of NZ_JAUBOX010000035.1, read as the reverse complement.
GACTCCTCGCCGTCTCGGCGGCCGAGCTCGTACACGCCGCCACCAATACAGGCGATCGTACCCATAGATACCGCCCAACCAGTACCCAGAGAAAATTCTACGCCCCAATTGCACAATCCGCCCACAATCAAAAAGGGCACAATGCTCAACAGCGAAGCGTAAAACGCATTTTGGGCTTCTCTGGCTTGGCGGGTTCTTTCAAACTCGGCTTCCGAGGTGTAGAGGGATCTCTCAGCAAAATTCATCCAGCGGTTGAGTTGCAGGATTACCCATTCTGTGAGGGGCGACAGGCCCCAGTACAGGGCCAAAGACCACAAGGACGCACCGGCGATCGCAGTTGCGTCTATGGCAAAACTAAAGGGAAAAATTTCAGTAAGCATTGCTTGAATGTTTGTGATGAATTTGAGATTTTGGATGTTATCCAAAATCCCCGAACTTAACTATAGTGTCAAGCAAAAGCTCGATCGAATTCAACCGCAGCACGAATTAGTCGGCCAATTTTTTTTATTACCCCTGGGCATTTACCCGGAAGCCTTGACACGGGTTTTGGATGGAGTAAGATACACGTTGTTGATAAACTGATTCGCGATCGCGGGTAGAGCTCAAAGCCAATCTTGCAGCGAATTGGCATAACTTACATCTTGCACCTCAGAAACGGGCAAGATGCCCGTTCCACAAACAATGATTTTTTTGTGGGTTGGGCCGGAAAGCCCGCCCCTGAAAGCTTTATTGACAAGGGTGCAAGATGTGAGCCTAACAGACAACGCACACTCGCACACACATTTAACTTTGAGCCGTGAAAAAAATCCTGCAAGACTCTAGAGGCCCGCTGACGGCAAAACGCTTTTTTCGTCTCAGACAGATGCTGCTGCTGGCACTTTCGATCGGCATTGTGTTGATTAGCCCTTATTTGCAGCAGCAGGTGGTCAAAGCTCAGTCAGGCTTACCAAGCAGAGTAGCGACGGGTAATTTGTGGCAAGAAGCTTCTTTTCCAGTCGAAAACTTTGAAACATACACTTCCCCCTTCGGCCCCCGTGGCGGGGATTTTCATTACGGTTTGGACTTGGCCGCCCCGGAAGGCAGCTATATCCGCAATTGGTGGGGCGGGCAAGTTGTGGAAGTTTGGGAAGATGGCCGATGCGGCACTGGTATGGTGGTGCGATCGGGAAATTGGGAACACATCTACTGTCACCTTAGAGGCCGAGTGCTAACGGCTAACGGCGGGCGTTATTATACCGATCGCGAAGGTACTTTGCAAATTTGGCAAGGTCAAACAGTGCCTGCGGGTGCGAGAATTGCCAGAGTTGGGATGACCGGCCGCACGAGTGGGCCTCACTTGCACTGGGGATTGAAGTACGGCGGCCGCTGGGTAGACCCGGCTTTGGTACTCCGGGAAATGTACTCCCAACAATCTTAATTTGTCAGTTGTCAGTTGACAGTTGACAGTTGTCAGTTGACAGTTCTTACCAATAATAAATTGTCCGGTTAAACGTCATTGCGACCGTAGAGAAGCAATCGCAGAAACATTGCGATTGCTTCGTTTCACTCCCTGCGGACATATCGTAAGTGATTAGGCGGACATGATATAACTAATGACCACTGACCACTGCCAACTGCCAACTGCCAACTGCCAACTGCCAACTGCCAACTGCCAACTGCCAACTGCCAACTGACTCTTTACGTTGGGGCTAACTCTTTTTTTGTCAACTCGGTGTACCGAGCTACAATTTGGCGGAATTCGTCGCCGTCGATCGTTTCTTCATCCAACAGCGCTTCGACAAGTTTGTCTACCAAAGCGCGGTTTTCGCGGATAATTCGGCGAGCTTCTTCGTAGCACTCAAAGGCAATTTCCCGGACTTGGCGATCGATCTTGATTGCCATGTCTTCGGAATACTCACTTCGGGAATTCCAGTTCTGCCCCAAAAACACCTCATTGTTCTGACTTTCAAAAGCCACAGGCCCCAAATCCGACATTCCATAAAGCGTTACCATCTTCCTAGCGAGGCTGGTGACTTGTTTGATATCCTCGCTGGCACCGAGAGTTACTTCGGCAGCGCCGTAAATTTCAGCCTCCGCCGCCCTTCCCCCCAAAGCTACTGTAATCCGGCTTAACAGCCAAGCCCGACTCATCAAACCTTCGCTGTCGATCATTTCGTCGTCGTACACATAGCTAACAAAGCCTGCGATGCCGCCGGAACGGGGGATAATCGTCACTTTATCTATTGGATCAGTATTTTTGAGCATCGTCCCGACTAGGGCGTGTCCGATTTCGTGGTATGCTACCATCCACTTTTTCTTGCTGTCCAGCAGCGGGTTGAGGGTAAGCCCGATCGTGATCCGGTCGATCGCGTCGTGAACTTCTAAGTTACTAATCGTGTCTTTGCGACGCCTCGCAGTGAGAATAGCTGCTTCGTTGAGCAAGTTTGCCAAGTCGGCGCCGGAAAAGCCGGGAGTGCGGCGGGCGATCGTCTCTAGGGCAACTTCTGGGTCGAGTTTTTTGTTGCGCGCGTGAACTTGCAAAATCCCCAAACGCCCTTTGTAACTGGGTAAATCTACCGTTACTTGTCGATCGAACCTGCCGGGCCGCAGCAGGGCGGTATCGAGCACGTCGGGCCGGTTAGTAGCTGCAATCACAATCACGCCGCTGTTACCCTCAAAGCCGTCCATTTCTGTCAGCAACTGGTTGAGAGTTTGTTCGCGTTCGTCGTTGCCGCCGCCGATACCAGCGCCGCGCTGCCTTCCTACGGCGTCTATTTCGTCGATGAAGACGATGCAGGGCGAATTTTCTTTAGCTTTCTTGAACAAGTCGCGGACGCGGGAGGCGCCAACTCCGACAAACATTTCGACAAATTCGGAACCGGAGATGCTGAAGAAGGGGACGGCTGCTTCGCCTGCGATGGCTTTTGCCAGCATTGTTTTGCCGGTTCCCGGAGGCCCGATTAACAGAACTCCTCTGGGAATTTTGGCGCCGATGGCGTTGAAGCGTTCGGGTTTTTTGAGGAAGGTTACGACTTCTTGCAGTTCTTCTTTAGCTTCTTCGATGCCTGCTACGTCGTCGAACATCACGCCGGTTTTGGCTTCCATTTGGAAACGAGCTCTGGATTTGCCGAAGTTCATGGCATTTCCTTGAGATTGGGTCGATCGGCGCAGGATTGCCATCAGCACTGCCAACACTGCAAAAATCACTAGCAAGTTTACTACTAAACTGACTGCGGCGGCGTTGTCGGCTGTTTGTTTGACTTCAAAGTCAATTTTTTTGGCGCGGATTTGGGAGTACAGTTCTCGGTTGTTGTAATCGAACAGACTAACTGATTGGGTTAGATCGCTTTTTTGATTTTTTAGCCTAACCTTGGCAGTTTTTTGAGTTTCGTCTACTTCGATTTTACTGACTTGCCCTTTTTCTATGTTGTCGATCAGTTGGCTGTAACTCATGGTGTTTGGCGCGCTGTCGGCAAACACCGGGGTCGAGAGCAATATTCCTTGAGAAATCACCAAACTGCCCAGGATGCGCCAAAGATTCCGTCCTGGAATTGATTTTTTAGGATTCTGGCTCGACTTGTCTTTGTTTACAGCTAGATGCCCCAGCCATGCGTGTTTCCAAGAATTTTTCATATTGCTTTGCCCAAGGTTGAAGACTGCCAAGATTGACCGCTTGTGGTTTGCTACGTTCATTTATTTTAACAAGATGGCGGGTGTTGAATGGGTTTATCTCTCGCGGGCATCTTAAGATGCCCCTCAAGAGGGGGGGTTTTGAATCCACGGCTTCCTCAAGAAACCGGGTTTTTTACGTAATCTGCGGGCTATAACCAAGGATTTTGCTCAAAAAACCCGGTTTCTTGGCTCCGTCGGTAAATCTCAAATCTCAAATCGATGGATTTTGCTCAAAAAACCAGGTTTCTGGGTTCCGTCCGTAAATCTAAAATCTAAAATCGATTGATTTTGCTCAAAAAACCCGGTTTCTCGGCTCCGTCGGTAAATCTAAAATCTAAAATCTAAAATCTAAAATCGATTGACAGTTGCCGATCGAACTTGCTATGTTAATCATACTCGTAATGAGTACGCTTTAGTCAAGCAGTTATTGTTTTTAAGCTTTATGGTAAAAATTGTCGGCATTGGTGGAAGTTTGCGGGCTGGCTCCTACAGCCAGTTAGCGTTGAAGGTGGCAGCAGAACGGGCCGAGGCCCTGGGCGCGGAAGTTGAAATATTCGATTTGCGATCGCTCAATCTGCCCTTCTGCGACGGTGAGAATGATTATCTCGATTACCCGGATGTGGAAAAGCTGCGAAATGCGGTTAAGGAAGCCGACGGCTTGATTTTGGCAACGCCGGAGTATCACGGTAGCGTCAGCGGTGCTCTCAAGAATGCCCTGGATTTGATGAGTTTTGAGCATTTGGACGGGAAAGTTGCGGGTGCGATTAGCGTTTTGGGAGGGCAAGTTAACAGCAACGCACTCAACGATTTGCGAACCATTTTGAGATGGGTGCACGCTTGGGTAATTCCCGAACAAATTGCGATCGGACAAGCTTGGAAAGTTTTTAGTCCTGATGGTACATTGTTGGATGAAAAACTGTCTGAAAGGTTCGACGAATTTGCTCGGAGTTTAGTGGAAAATACGCGGAAATTGCGAGGAATTTCTTAGCAGACGGCTTGCTTTCGCCAGTAGTCATTGGTAATTGGGAATTGGGAATTGGTAGTAACTAACCAATAACCAATAACTAATGACTATTGGTAATGGGTAAGGAGTAATTTGTATTGGTTATTGGCAATTGGTAATTTGTAGCAACCAACTACTGACTACTGACTACTGACTACTGACTACTGACTACTGACTACTGACTACTGACTACTGACTACTGACTAATGACTACTGACTACTGACTACTGACTACTGACTACTGACTACTGACTACTGACTACTGACTACTGAGTTAAAATGGCATATCGATCATGTCTCCGAAAGGATGGGGTACGTCGATCGGCATTCTTCCGGGTTTTGACTCATATTTGTCTATCCACTTTTTGGCCAATTCCAAAGCTTCCTCCTCTGTCTTGGCATTTTGGACGGCGACGTGGCGGTTGCCGCGGCTATCCCAAACCTCGACGTAGAAGACTTTCTGGGATTGAATAATCCAACCTTTATAAGTGTCTGCTGGTTCCATAGTTAGAATCCTAAAATAATCGGGCGGGGAGTTCCACTGGCGAGCTAATTGTAAATATTGCCCTGCATAAAATGAATTTTACGGGGGTTTCTATAGTATTTTTGGAAAAAAGTCAGTTTTACGGTTAACCTCATGACCAGACTCCTGAAGCAATTATTTAACTGGAGAAAATATCTCCAACCTTTAGCCGCGGCGATCGCGATCGTCCTAATCGCATCCCAGATGGCGGTATTGCCGGCATTGGCGACTGGCGTTTACGAAATACCGGTGTTGTCGGCGGGCGATCGAACTTGGGTGTTCGACAAAGGCGACGTGCTCAGCCGCAGCAGCGAAAGCAATATCAGCAGCGTGCTCGACAACCTGGAAAACAAAACAGGGAAACAAGTCCGATTTGTCACCATCCACCGCTTAGACTACGGCGAAACGACAGCCACTTTCACCGACCAACTGTTTGAACAGTGGTTTCCCGCAAAAGAGGACCAGACTAATCAAATTTTACTCGTTCTCGACACTGTTACCAACAGTGCGGCAATTCGGACGGGGGAAGGGGTGAAATCCCTGCTAACCGATGAAATTGCCCAGAGTGTGGCTGGGGAAACCGTGCAAGTGCCGCTGCGGGAAGCCAATAAATACAACGAGGCATTTGCGGCTGCAAGTACGCGCATTGCAACTGTTTTGTCGGGCGAACCCGATCCGGGTGCTCCTGAAGTTGTTGACAACATTCAAGTTGAAGGCACGTTTAAAAAAGCTGAAGAAACAGACCAAGGCAATGCCACAGTTGTTGTGGTTGTGCTGTTGGTATTGGCGACAGTGATTCCGATGGTGACTTATTTCTGGTATCAAGGTTTTTCGTAATCGGTGCTGCTAAGTCCGATAAGTTGCCATTTTGTCCAGAAATTCTGGCAGGGCTGCACTAATCTTGAACGTATTCTCGATCGCTCAACAAAGCAATTTCTGCCCGTACAAATTCCCGTCCCAGATAAGCCGCGTGATCTAACATTGTCACCGGGCTGGGGCGGGTTTCTTCTAGAATTTTGACACAAAGTTCTTTGGCGGTTCTGCCGGTAAAAAGTGTGACCTCAGTGCGTTCTACTTTGCCACGGGCGGGGATGGGTTTACCAGTTTCGGGATCGATGGCGAGGCCTCGATCGTCGATGATGTTGGTGAAATGTTTGGCACAGATTAAGCTGGTTTCGCGATCGAGATAAATGATGAAGTAGCCGCCCGGATCGAGGTCGATGTGGCGTTTGGATAGCTTGTCATCGATTGCGGTCAGATTTTCCAAGGTTTGACTCATGGTTGGTGAAAGGAAGTAGATAATGGCTGTATTTTGTTTTGCTATTTCTAGTTTAGTCGGCGGCGGGACAAGTTTGGGAGTTTTTGGGCGATCGACATTCTCGGCGATATCTGTAGACACGGCAATGCCCTGTCCGGCGCGGGGTTTTTGTTTAAATTAGTATTCTGAACCGCAGAGAGCGCAGAGAACGCAGAGTGAAAGAAGAGAGAGAAACAAAATATGTTAGGATTGGCTTTAGTAAGATTTAGTATTAAATTATAGATGAAATTTATAGATTTGTTTTCAGGAATAGGAGGTTTCAGACAAGGGTTTGAAAAAATTGGCTTTGAATGCGTTTTTTCCTGCGAGATAAACAGCAAATGCCGACAAGTTTACACAGAAAATTTCGGTGAGGTTCCTTTTGCCGACATCAGTAACATCAATCCCGCCGATTTAGCAGACTTTGATATTTTAGTCGCCGGGTTTCCGTGCCAACCTTTTAGCATTTGCGGCAAAAAGCTCGGTTTTGAAGATACTAGAGGCACGCTATTTTTCGAGATTTGTAAAATTATAAAAATCAAGCAGCCTAAAGTTATCGTTCTCGAAAATGTTAAGCACTTAATCCATCACGACAAGGGAAATACCTTAAAAATAATTATTGCCAGTCTTGAAGATTTGGGATACAGCGTGAATTACAAAATGCTGAATGCTAAAGACTTTGGAATTCCGCAACATCGTGAAAGAATATTTATTATTGCAACTCAAGGTAAAGAATTCAATTTTTCTGGACTTAAAAGCAAGTTTCCTCCCCAACTTAGGGAATTTCTAGACGAGACAGGGGATTTTGAAATATTGGACAAATCCGAGTATACTTTAATTGAGTCTCCGAGAAAGCAAGATTCGGGACTTTTGTTTGTAGGTTACAGAAATAAAGGTACTTGGAAAACTGGCGTGAGGCCGAATACAGAACATTTATCGAGAGTTCACAGACAGCCTAATCGAATTTATTCGGTAGATGGAGTGCATCCGACAATTCCTTCGCAAGAAACATCGGGCAGGTTTTTTATCTACATTCCTGAGCAAGATATGGTGAGAAAGTTGACGCTGAAGGAATGTTATCGTCTTATGGGTTTTCCGGAAGATTTTAAGAGTTATCCAAGTGCGGGGGAAAGTTACAAGCAAATTGGGAATTCGGTTTGTGTACCGGTGGTGGAGGCGATCGCCAAAGAAATATTAAGTCAAAATTTATTGTACGATCAAATGAAGGAAGTGCCATCTGATGCACTCCGAAAACATTTATCGTTCATGCTTCATTAAACCACTTTAGCCGCTGGACTAATATTGCCGCTGAAGTAATATCTTTTGAGCCATATTCCCCAGTCACATGATAAATGTAAGATTTTTCATCGGCATTAATTGGGCAGATCAAGCGTACTGCCCGATCGGAATTTGTATTTTCCCAAGCAAGCCAAATACTACCTTTCTTATTTGGAAGTATTGTTTGAGGCTTTTGGGAAACTGTTTCCCATGCTATCGTATGCCTCAAAAACTAACTTCATCGCTGTCCTGAAAGCATATTCAGTCGGTCTTAAAATTCCGTAGTCATCCTCTTATTCTAAATCTAAAATTTCGATCAAACGTTCGATAGTGACGCGGAAATTTGATAAACCGCTATTGCTATTGCTATCAGTAATATGTTCCTTAGCTACAGTCATAAGATTAAATCCCTTAAGTCGATCGCTAATTTGATGGTGAATTACGTGAGTGTCACACTCAAATCAACTTGTAGGGTGCCGGGCGACGAAGTTCTAGGGCGATTATTCAGGGTCTCTGATTCCGCGACACCCTACTAATTGGGTCAGTTGACCTTAGTCCTATTTATGCTAACACAGCCTGGGACAGGCTCAGGGCGGGGAAAATCCCAAATTAAAAATCAAAAATTAAAAATAGATTGACTTAGTTCAAAATTCCTGTAATATATAAAATATTCATCAAAATTTATACATAAATAAAAATTAGAGAGGTCGCAATTTGAACTTCTCCCGTAAAGATGTATCGCTAAATACGAACCCACTGTCAGTGACGGTGACAGACTTCGATCGAGATGGCAAACCAGACTTAGTTGTACCGAATTTAGGCAGCAATAGCATCTCATTGTTTGCTAATTCTGGCTCCGGAAACTTTGCTTTAAAATCTAACGAATCCGTAGGAAGCGCCCCCACTATCGTTTTAGCTGCAGATTTTGTTAGTGGAGACAACCGACCAGAACTCTTGGTAGCTAATAGCGGAGACAGTAGCATATCATTTCTGTTAAATACTAAATCTGGATACATTAAATTTCCTGCCTTTAGCTTTGGTAATCTGCCTTTTCCAGACGCGGCGATCGCGGCTGATTTCGATGGAGATAATAAACTAGATTTCGCTGTCGTCAATGGGACAGGGAATGTGGTGGCTGTGATGCTAAACCGTGGTTTGAGCTTTATTTTGCAGCCAGCCATTCCTGTTGGCAGCAATCCTCTGGCGATGACGGCGATCGACTTTAATGCTGATGGGAAAATCGACTTGGCGGTAGCGAACCAAGGCAGCAATAATGTTACATTGCTGCTCAATGCTGGTGGTGGCAACTTGACAAAACTGCCAGATATAGTTGTTGGAAATTCTCCCCAGGCGATCGCCACAGCCGATTTTAATGGTGACAGCTTCCCTGATTTGGCGATCGCGAATGCAGGTAGCAACAGCATTTCAGTTTTGTTGAATTCTCAGGGTAGCAGTTTCACCAAACAGCCAGATATTACTGTTGGTAATTCTCCAAGCTCGATCGCCACAGGTGACTTTAATGGCGATGGTTTCGCTGATATCGCGATCGCAAATACAGGCAGCAATAGCATCTCTGTACTGCTAAACTCTGGTTCTGGCAGCTTTACGAAACAGGCAGACATTCCAGTAGGCTCGCGTCCCTCCTCAGTCGCGGCGGCTGACTTCAATGGTGATGGCAAACTGGATCTTGTTGTGGCGAATGAGTTGAGCAAAAGCTTCACAGTGCTGATCGATGAGGGTACTCCAGAGCCAACTCCAACACCGGTGACAACTCCAACACCGGTGACAACTACAACACCCGTGACAACTACAACACCGGTGACAACTACAACACCCGTGACAACTCCAACACCGGTGACAACTACAACACCCGTGACAACTCCAACACCGATAACAACTCCAACATCGGTGACAACTCCAACACCGATAACAACTCCAACACCGGTGACAACTCCAACACCGATAACAACTCCAACACCGGTGACAACTCCAACACCGATAACAACTCCAACACCGATAACAACTCCAACACCGGTGACAACTCCAACACCGATAACAACTCCAACACCCGTGACAACTCCAACACCGGTGACAACTCCAACACCCGTGACAACTCCAACACCGGCACTAATATCTGTAGTAAATCCAACGCCGATATCAATTCCTACACTACCTCTTACCCTCTCAACCACACCCACTGAAATTACTCTGCCATTAAATTTCCTCGATCAGAGTCAGATCGAGACGATAATTCCCGCATCCGTACCGACTCCCGCACCCGCACCGACTCCTGCACCCGCACCAGTACCCGTACCGACTCCCATTCCTGCACCCGCCCCAACGCCCGCCCCAACTCCCATTCCTGCACCCGCCCCAGCGCCAACACCCATACCGACTCCCGTTCCTGCACCCGCCCCAACGCCCGCCCCAACACCCATTCCTGCACCCGCCCCAACGCCCGCCCCAACGCCCATTCCTGCACCCGCCCCAACGCCCGCCCCAACGCCCATTCCTGCACCCGCCCCAACGCCCGCCCCAACACCCATTCCTGCACCCGCCCCAACGCCGGCCCCAACGCCCGCCCCAACACCAGTACCCGCCCCAGCACCTGTACTTTCTATCAAAACCCCTCTCCCCAATGCCACCGATAGTGGCGAACCGACAGGAATCCCTGAAAATCTACGCGGAGAAGGGTTTTACCTGCTAACAGACGGATCTGATACTGCCATTCCAGAAGTTGCCGCCAAGACAGGAATTTCTGCTTTGTCGGGTAATGACTTTCTCACCGGTACAGAAGATGACGATCCGATCAATGGCAATCAAGGGGCAGATACGCTAGCCGGAGTTGGCGGCAATGATATTTTGCTTGGCGGCAAAGGTTCTGATTTTCTCGACGGCGGTTCTGGCAATGATTTTCTCAGTGGTAACAATGATAATGACACCTTAGTCGGAGGAGATGGTAATGATGTTTTGCAAGGTGGCAAGGGAGATGATATTCTCAATGGCGGTGCTGAGGATGACGTATTAATTGGCGATTTTGGTCAAGATATTCTCATTGGCGGTACTGGAAATGATGCCTTTATTTTTGCGGAGAGTCAGGCGATCGCATCCATCGAGCGGGCTGATGTAATTATCGATTTTTCTAAGGGTGATGCTATTGGTTTGAGTGCAGGCATTGCCTATGCTCAACTGTCCTTTGAGCCGGTGTTATTACAGATTGATAGTGGGAGGCCAGTGGCTTCTGTTGCGATTAAATTTAATTCTGATTATTTAGCGATCGTCTTTGATATCGGTGCTAGCTATCTAACTGCTGATGTTTTCTTCACTACCTCGTAGATTATAGATAACTCGGCGCTTGAAGCCTTGTTCTATGCTACCGTGGTGTCATATAGCAATCCTAAATCATTTGTAAAAATATGTAGGGGTAGTGCTACCCCTACTCCCCGTGCCTACCCCCTATCGGGGCAACCACGGGGGATTGCCCCTACAAGAATTACACGAATCATTTAGGATTGCTATATCAAATCCGTTGACATCGGAATTATTCATCTCTCTTCTCTCTTCTGGAGAATCTGCGATCTTTGCGCCCTCTGCGGTTTAATCATTCCCATACAGGCGGAATTGATATCAATAACTGCTCGGCCCTAAAAAAGAAGGATTATCTATTGACTTTGGTTGATTTATTGTGGTATATTTTAGATAATGGGAGTGGTGGCAAAAATTTTATTTTCGCCACCACTCCCATTATTAAATTGTACTTGATTAAATCCTCGAAGTCAAGTGTTTCACCCTAAAAAAAAGGGCGATTTTTTTTATATCAATTAAATAAAATTTGAAGGACTGAATTCCTTACTACGAATCTCGAAGAAAGGACTAATACCAAATGCGGCTTAAATACCCCGTTCATTTCTTAGTCTGCGGAGGCAGACGAAAGTTTTTGTAGTAGCGGTTTCAACCGCCGAATCATAAAGGGGGTGAAAAACTCGGATTCGGTATAAAGTCCTGACTAGAAACCTTAATTACGCTGGAACTTGGATTTTTTCGGTGCCGGCAAGTTCAAAGGCTGCGTGAATTGCCTTCAAAGCAGTTACGGCTTGTCCTTCATCCACAACGCAGCTAATTTTAATCTCGGAAGTGGCAATCATTTGAATGTTGATTTGCTGCCGGGAAAGCGCTTCAAACATCTTTGCCGCTACTCCTGGATGCGCTACCATCCCGGAACCGACAACGCTAACTTTGGCTATTTGTGTATCGACTGCTACTTCGCCCCATCCGAATTCTGGGGCGGCTTTTTCGAGGACTATTTTAGCAGCTTCGGCGTCAATTTGTGCGACGGTAAATGCAATGTCGCGAGTTAATATGCCGTCGATATTGTGGCAGCGCTGCGACTGAATGATCGTGTCTACGCTGATATTTTCCTCGGCTAAAAGTCCGAACAGTTTTGCTGCTACTCCGGGGCGATCGGGCAATTGGCGAATTGCTAGACGCGCTTGATTGAGATCCAACGCAACGGCGCGGACTGCGGGCCGTTTTTGGGAGGATGAACGCAGCCCAACAGGGGAGTTGGCGACATCAAATGCTTTGCAGAGTTCGGCAACGGCCCGATCGCAATCTTCAGCATCGATCGCACAACTAACTTTCACCTCGGATGTAGAAATCATTTGAATGTTAATTCCCGCATCCGCTAAAGTCTTAAACATCTGCGCCGCTACCCTCGGACGACCGATCATTCCCGCACCCGCAATGCTAACTTTAGCTATTGGCCGCTCTTCTGCTTTCACTTCCGGTTCTCCCAATTCGGGGCGAGAATTCTTGCCGAGGGTGGGAATAATTGCATCTGCAACGGCGGTGGCTTGTTGCAGAGATTTTCGCGTCACTGTGAAGGCAATATCGTTAGTATTTCCTTCATGAATTGACTGGATAATTAAGTCTACATCGAGGTTTTGTTGGGCGATCGCACCAAACAACCGCGCTGCTACGCCGGGGCGATCGGGCAAACGCAGTAGCGACACCCCCGCCTGATCTAAGTCAAATTCCACCGCATCGACGGCTTTTGCGAGCTCCAAGCCCTCCAAAGGCCGGGGTTGCGGGGGTGGGGACACTACACGGGTACCGGGGGCGTCACTCCAGCTAGAAAGCACTACTAGGGGCACGCCGTAATTCTTGGCAATTTCTACCGCGCGCGGGTGGAGGACTTTTGCGCCCAAACTCGCCAATTCCAGCATTTCGTCGCAAGTGATTTCGTCCATCAATTGCGCGTCGGCAACCAAGCGCGGATCTGTAGTCAGAATTCCGGGCACGTCGGTATAAATTTCGCATCTGTCGGCCCGCAGCGCTGCGGCTAAGGCTACTGCTGTCGTGTCGGAACCGCCACGGCCCAAGGTGGTAATTTCCAATTCTCCGGCATCGGCTATGCCTTGGAAACCCGCAACCACAACGACTTTACCGCTTTTTAACTGGCTTGAAAGCCGATTCGGATCGATTCGCAAAATTCGGGCGCGGGTGTGGGCTGCTTCGGTGACAATGCCGACTTGGGCGCCGGTGAGGGAAATGGCGGGCTGTCCCATTTCCTGCAATGCCATGCTCAAAAGTGCGATCGAGACTTGTTCCCCAGTGGAAAGCAACATATCCATTTCCCGCTTGTTGGGATTTGGGGAAATTTCCTTGGCGAGTTTAACTAAACCGTCGGTGGTTTTGCCCATCGCTGAAAGTACGACAACGAGAGAGTTGCCGAGCTGTGCTGTTTTTACTACTCGTCTGGCTACTTCCAAAATGCGATCGACTGTACCAACCGAGGTTCCGCCATATTTCTGAACAATTAGTGCCATACATTCTACACAAAGCTACAAAATACTTATCAAATAATACAAGCAGCTTCTGGATTAGAAGTGGTAATTTTTAAAATTCCCATACAACAAACCGGAGAAAAGAAAAAAATATCTGCGTAAACGATGAAAATATGTGGGTAGGGGCGGGTTTTACCAGCCATTTAAGTCTCTCACACCAATATTTTAATAAACCCGCCCTCTTGAGTCTGATTTTAGCCTCCTTCTAACTCTCGCAAACGCGCTTCTAAAGCTTGAATTCGCTGCTCGGCTTCTATTCGCTTTTGCCGTTCTTGTTCTACTTCTGACTGCGCTTGTTCGACTGCCAATTCTGCTTCTTCGACTGCCAATTCCGCTTGTTCAACCCGTTCATCAGCGGCCAGCAGCCAATTCCCCTCAGCATCCCACCAGCGCATCCAAGGCAGTTCTACGCCCTGATAAACCCCTTGCCAAATGCCTAATTCCAATCCCATTGGCTCGATTTGGTAATGTCCGCGCTGATTTTCTGACATTAACTCAAATCTATCTTCTACCAAATGATAGCATTCTATTTTGGCTTTTTTAACTTCATAAATTCCGTAAAAAGCAGGTCGAATAATCCGCTCGTAAATCCAGAATTTGCCTTTTTTTGGAGTTTTATCTCTTTCTTCGCTGCCATCTCCAGAGACAAATTCTAGTATGATTAACGGCGGCATTAATTATTTCCACATTACATAGGAACGCCGCATATTTCCGTCGAGAGTTGGCGGCACGTCGGGGACGTAAAACCAATCGGGTGCTTCAGCTCCTCTGGCTAGGGGTTCTGGGGGTTGCGGGACTCGCCAATAAATGCCGGAATCTTGACCGATACAATATTGTCCGTCGGGATGAAATTGGTCTAAAATGGGTCGAACAGATGTTGTTAACAGGATGCTTTGAGGGAGTTCTTGAAAGTTTTTTACAAAAGTACCGTCGGAATCTGGTAATTGAGTGTGGTCTGGGAAATCTGTAAAATCTGTTACTAGAAGTTCGGGTTTTTCGGTGACACTCATGTTGACCTCTTGAATGTTAAAAAATTATACTTATAATTGGTGAAGGAGAGATTAATTATGCTATTATGTCGTGGCAAACCTCCGATTGCTATATAGAATATTTTAAATAATATGAGTCAGTACAAGTTAATTGTTTTTGACTTCGACGGCACTTTGGCAATTACTCACAAAGCTATTGTATTTTGCTTTACCAAAACTTTTGAAAAATTCAATATTATCCCGCCTGCTGCTGATACTATTATAGGTACGATCGGCATCAATTTACCAAATAGTTTTAAAATCCTCCATCCGGCGATCGCGGAAAGTGCAATTCCCGAATGGGTTGAAACTTACCGCTCTTATTATCGGACGGAAGGTGAAAAGCAGGTAGAGTTATTTACCGGGACAAAGCAAGTGTTGCAGTTGGCGCGTGAGTCGGGATTGAGCCTGGGAGTTTTCAGCAATAAACACGTGAGTTTTGTGGATTTGTTACTGCAAAAACTGAAAATACACAGTTTGTTTGATTTAATTTTAGGTGACAACGGAGAAATAATTATGAAACCAAACCCGGCAGTTTTTCACTCGATTATTAAACCGCTGTTCCCGGAGTTGGATAACAGTCAAATTTTAATGGTTGGCGATACAGCGATTGATTTGCTGTTTGCTAAAAATGCTGGGATAGATGTTTGTTGGGCGGCTTACGGATATGGCGATCGCGCTGAGTGTCTCGCCCTCGAACCGACTTTCGCGATCGACGATATTTCCGAACTTGCTGTGTTCGTTCAAAATTAATTTTTCCTCGGTTTGTTTTAGAGAAGAGTTTGACTCATTTAACTATAAAGTATTTAATTATTTTTTTTACTAGAGCCGGATAATGTAGTTTTTATTTAATTAAAAAAATAAGTGAACGAAATTGTAAGCCGCCCAAACTCTGCCAAGTAAACCATACCAGAGATAGAGTTATCGCTGGAACAACTATTATAAATTAACAACTAGGATTCCTTTGAAGGTAGAAGGCACAAGGCAGAAGGCAGAAGGAAAAAAAAACGAGGGAAGCCAGATTTTATTTAGGTAGAATTTACCGCCCCAATTCTGCATGATAGCCTTTTAACTTCAGCCTTTGGAAAACAGACAATTTTGTTAAACTCTAGGGTGTGCTGGCAGTCGGTATCTACAATAAACTCAATTTATAGAAACTCATGCAGATAGATATAAGCATTCCTTCTGAAACGCTATCGCCGACTCGTACTGGCGGCACACCGAATTTAATAGAAGAAGTCTGGAGGCTGTACGATCGCGCCCTGGCAGCTACCAGCAACGGCATCGCGATCGCGGACGCTACCCAGCCGGACAAGCCTATAGTTTACTGCAACGGGGCTTTCGAGCGGATTACAGGCTACAATCGCAGCGAAATAATCGGGCAGAACTGCCGCTTCCTGCAAGGCCCGGATACCGATGGCGCTGCCGTCGATCAAATCCGCGTGGCCCTGAAAGAACAGCATGACTGCAAAGTAGTTCTGAAAAACTACCGCAAAGACGGCACCTCCTTCTGGAACGAACTCACCATCTCGCCGGTGCGCGACAGCAGCGGGCTCGTTACCCACTTCATCGGCGTCCAATCTGATATCACCGATCGTAAACAAGCAGAAGAAGCCCTCAAACAAGCCGAGGCAAAATACCGCAGCATCTTTGAAAACGCCACCGAAGGCATATTTCAAACCGCCCCAGACGGGCGCTACCTCAGCGCCAACCAGGCACTCGCCCGAATGTACGGCTACGATTCCCCGTCAGAACTGATCGCCAAATGTTCGGCAAAAAACCTTTACGCCGATCGCACCCGCCGCGCTTCCTTCATGGCAGAAATCAGCCAAAATGGCTCCCTGAAGGAGTTTGAGTCCTGCGTCCGCCGCAAGGACGGCAGCACTACCTGGATCTCGGAAAACGTGCGCGAAGTCCGCGACGAAGATGGCGAGATCCTTTACTACGAAGGAACAGTCGCCGAAATCGTCGCCCGCAAAAAAGCCGAAGCAGCCCTGCGAAATCAAGAATACTGGCTGAAAACCGCAATCAACGCCGTCCCCGACGCGATCAACCTCACAGACAGCGAGGGGCGCTGGCTGATTGCCAACGACTGCGCCCTCCAACTTTTGGGCTGGGAAACCGCAGACTACCAGGGCAAAACTACTGCCGAACTCGCTACCGCCGCCGATCCGAGAGTCAGAGAAATCCTGCTAACTTGGCAGGAAACCGACGAAACCACCTGGCAAGCAGGCACTCTTACCTCCACCCGCCAAATTGTCCCCTTGCCCACAGGCGGCAGCAATTTGTTTGAAGTGCGGAAAGTGCCACTGTTCAACCCCGACGGTTCGCGCAAAGGTTTGGCAGTGGCGGGGCGGGACATCACGCAGGAAGTGGCAGCGGATGCAGCTTTGCGAGACAGCGAACAGCGGTTTCGGGCAATTTTTGAACGCGCTGCGATCGGCATGGTAGTCGCTACCCTCGAAGGTGTTGCGATCGCCACTAATCCGGCATTTCAAGCTATGCTGGGGCGATCGGAAGCTCAACTGCGGGGTCTCGGCCTCGACGACTGCGCGCACCCGGAAGACGCACAAACTTCGCGCGAGTTGCGCCAACAGTTGGTCGCGGGCTCCCGCGAAGCTTACCAAATCGAGAAGCGCTACCTCCGCCAAGACGGCAGCATCAGGTGGGGACGCCTCAGCACATCTGTCATCGACAGCAGTCAGGGAACCCCACAGTTTATTTTGCAAATGGTAGAGGATATTACCGATCGCAAACAAGCCGAGTCAGCTTTGTTCCAAAATGAGGCTAAGTGGCGATCGCTAATTCTCAACAGTTCCGACATCATTACTATTCTCGACGCCAGCGGTCGCATTGTTTACGAAAGCCCTTCTGTAGAAAGAGTTTTAGGCTACGAACCCGATGAAGTCGCCGGTCAAATTGCTCTCGATTTGATCCACCCTGACGACCTGCCCTCGGTGATGTCCGACGGCGAAAAACTGATCGCAAATCCAGGCGATCCGATCGCCCTAGAAGGTCGGTTCCGGCGCGCTGACGGTTCTTGGTGTTTTCTCGAAGGTGTCGGCATCAACTTGCTAGCAGACCCCGCTGTGAAAGGAATTGTGATCAACTCCCGCGACATGACGGCGCGCCGGCAAGCAGAGTACCGCCTCAGCAAAATCAACGAGTGCTTTTTGGGATTCACCACCGACGCCGCTGATAACATCCAGCGCCTGACATCCTTAGCCGGCGAGCTTTTGGGCGGAAGCTGCGCCATCTACAGCCGCGTCGGTGACGGTCTGCTGCGCGCGATCGGGACTTGGCAAGCGCCGCCGGACTACCCGCTAGTCGATCGCGCCGAGGGTCACATCTGCACCGACGTATGCAGCAAAGGAAGCGATCGGGCTGTTGCCATTCCTGACTTGCAGAACACGATCTACGCCCAAACCGATCCCGCTGTCATCCGCTACCAACTGCGAAGCTATCTGGGACAAGCAGTGCGGCGGGGCGACAATTACGTGGGTGCGGTGTGCGTTGTCAACACTGAGTCGATCGCGCCCACAGAAGCCGACTGCAAGCTGATCGGAATTATTGCCGGGGCGATCGGAGTTGAGGAAGAACGGGCCGCCGCCGCCGATCGCGATCGGCAAAAATCCCAAGAATTGCAAACAGCTTTGAGCGACTTGCAGCAAACTCAAATGCAGTTAGTACAAACCGAAAAAATGTCTTCCCTCGGACAGGTGTTAGCAGGAATTGCCCACGAAATTAACAACCCAGTTGGCTTTGTCGCCGGCAACCTCTGCCACGTCCGAGGCTACGTTCTCGACTTATTAGAAATCGTGCAAGTCTATCAAGAAGAGTACCCAAATCCCCCAGAAAAACTTCAGCAACAAGCCGAAGATATAGATTTAGAATTTCTAGCAGAAGACCTGCCCAAATTGCTCAATTCGATGCAGACCGGATGCGAGCGCATTGTAGAAATTATTCAAACTCTCCGAAATTTCTCGCGGGCGGACGAAGCGAAAATCAAGACTGCCGACATTCACGAAGGTTTAGAAAGTACCTTGTTAATGTTGAACACCCGGCTGAAAGCCAAGGCCAACTGGCAGGGCATTAAAGTGATTAAAGAATACGGAGAACTGCCCCAAATAAACTGTCATCCCGGACTCTTAAATCAGGTATTTATGAATGTATTGGCAAATGCGATCGACGCCTTAGAAGAAAGCTGCAGCCAAGCACAAGACACCGGAAATACTATCTTTCCTACTATTACCATTCAAACTGAAACGATTGATGACAAGAGCATTTTAATTCGGATTAAAGACAACGGTCAGGGCATTCCCGAAGATCAGATTGTGCGTTTGTTTGACCCATTTTTTACCACAAAACCCGTAGGTAAAGGCACAGGTTTGGGTTTATCAATTTCGCACCAAATTGTCGTTGAAAAACACAACGGCAAATTGCAGTGCCTCTCCGAACCCGGTAAAGGTAGTGAATTTATCATCGAAATTCCAATTAAGTAGAAGGAAAAAGGAACAGTGCTGGACGCAGTACGATATCCAGAAACCGGGTTTTTTGGAAAAACCCGGTTTCTTTTGGCTGCAACGTGGGTATCTTGTAGGGTGCGTCGCTACCAGATTTTCTATTTTAATTGCAGATGGGAGGGTAGCGACGCACCATACGGTATCTATTTATTCTGGAAATTAAAAACTAAACTGAGTCCGCAAATTCCCCACAAAAATTGTCGGGTTGTTATCGAAATTGTTGGCATTCCAGATCGCATAAAATGCCGGTACGAGCGAAATATTCTCGGTTACAGGCAAATAATAAGTGGCTTCAATTTCGTACTGTTTGCCACCATTCCCCCCGCCCGAAACCAGAAACCTCCGACCGCCAGTAACGTCAAAAGGTACTAAAAATGAGGCGGTAAACACAGCTCCTTTTTTGAATAAATCAGGAAGTGCAAATCCTAACATATAAGATTGAGTTTTGATCGTGCCGTCGGGTCGGTCAGTCTTGGGAAATATATTGGTTTCGGCGTAGCCGTAGCGGCCGAAAAGACCGAAACGGCGGCTGAGCGACCAATCGAAATTAAAGCTATAAGTATTGGCAGTAGCATTGCCGAGACGGCCACCGAAACCGTCATCTGCCAAACCGTTAAGGGGCCTGCCATTCGGTGCTCCGATTAGCCCGCCAATTTGCTGGATGTTGGAACGGCTGTACAAAAACCGCAAGTTTGCCCGATCGCTCGGACTGAATGTTAGTTCGGCGGTACTCGTATTTGTCCCACCAAACAAGCCTTGAGACGGATTGGAAGCGGAATTAAACACCGAACTGGGCAAAAATTCCATACTCTCGCCCAAATAGCCTAAACGCAGTTTCAATCGGCGGCTGATATCCCACAAAGCCAAAGCACCTGCGCCGCGTTTGGTAGCAGTTAACAAAGTGCTATTGTTAGAATTAAAACTGCTCGCACCGTCCACGAAAAAGCTAAAATTATTGTTGTCAAAGTAGCGGTAGAAATTAATTCTGGGGCCGATTACTAATTGCAAGCTGTTGCTAACCGGGAACTGATAATAAAGTTCTCGCAGGATAACTTCATTGGGATTCACCCCCGCAGTCTGGTCGAGAAAAGGAGTGCCAAAGGTATTAAAAAGACCCGGAGAAGTATACTGATTTGCTGGTGAATTTCCGTTACCTACAGCTAGCTGTGTAACCAATTGGTCTTTGCCTGTAAAAGAAGTAGTGAGGGTTAACCAAATTAAGTGGCTGAAAGCAATTTCTGGGTCGTCCACTCTCTGCACGATCGGTCTGTTGGTGACAGGATCGCGTCCGGCTACTCGATCGAGCGGAGCAGCATCTGCATTTATTGCTTCAACTCGGACTCCCTTGTCCGCAAAAGCTCCACTCAGGTTAAACCAAGCAAATCCGTTGAGTTTAGTAGTAGTTGAAAATTGGTTGGCCTCCAATTCGGCCGTGCGGGCTTCTAAAGCATCTACTCGACCGCGCAATGTAGCTAATTCGGCTGCAAATTCTTCTTGCAATCTTTGCAAAGCAAGTAAATCTTCTCGCTTGACTAAATTCCCAGTAGAACCGCCAAGTTGTTTGGTAATTTGGTCTAAGCAAGCGTTTAATCCGGCGGCGAATTCATACCGAGTCATTGCTCGATTGCCTCGGAATGTGCCGTCTGGATATCCCGCAATGCAGCCGTATCTTTCTACTAGGGATTGCAAGGCTTGAAAAGCCCAATCTGTCGGCCGCACGTCGGAGAGTTGGGAAACAGAAGTGACTTGTGCTGCGTCTTCTTGTATGCTGAGGTCATCAGCGGTGCCTGTCTCGCTGCTGATGTCGGCAACTTTGCTGGCTTCAGCAACTTGTTGAGACTGAGGAGAGTTTGCAATTTCTAACTTCTGTGGAGGCAATTCGCGAATTGCCTCCGTTATTTCTGGGGTTGTTGTTGCACGATCGACTGTTGCTATATCTGTTTGGGGTAAAGCACGATTCACCCATGCTGCATCTGTTGGGGGTAAAGCACGATCGACTGTTGCTATATCTGTTTGGGGTAAAGCACGATCGACTGTTGCTATATCTGTTTGGGGTAAAGCACGATCGACTGTGGCTGCATCTGTTTGGGGTAAAGCGCGATCGACTGTGGCTGCATCTGTTTCGGGTAAAGCACGATCGACTGTTGCTATATCTGTTTGGGGTAAAGCGCGATTCACCCATGCTGCATCTGTTTGAGGTAAAGCGCGATCGACTGTGGCTGCATCTGTTTGAGGTAAAGCGCTATTCACCCATGCTGCATCTGTGTCGGGTAAAGCACGATCGACTGCGGAGTTAGTCTCTGCGGTAATCGCCGCTAACTGCGGTATCTCAATATTACCTGCTGCCAGCGCTGCGTCTGGGGTAGCCGTAGGGACGGCACTCGCTTCTAGCGCAACTTCTGGAGTTGAGGTATCCTGAATTTGAGCTGTTGCGGAGATCGGCCCCAAAGGCACTGCCGCACCAGAAATCAAGAAAGACAGCCAAAAAGCTTTAACCGAGGTTGCATTATTCACCATAAAACTCACACCACTTGTGGAAAATTAAATCTGGCCAAGCTTAACCGATAAGCTTGCTTATAAATGTATTTTTTTTAACAAATTCTTATAAATAGTTAAAACTATTTTAGGAAGCGCTCGATTCCCCATCACTAATCACTGATGACTACTGACTCCTGACTAATTCCCCAAATGAAGTTTTTATTAGTTACAGATTTAGACAACACGCTAGTCGGAGATGACGAAGCAACTCAAGTTTTAAACCAGCGCTTGCAATCACAGCGATCGCAAATTTGTTTGGTTTACGCTACCGGGCGTTCTTATGCTTCAACTTGCGAATTAATTGCCCAAAAGCAACTGCTAGCACCGGACTATTTGATCGCAGGTGTAGGCAGTGAAATTTACAAAGACGGAACCCTCGATTTAGATTGGGCGGAATATCTTTCTCAAGGCTGGGATAAAATGGCGATCGCCTCTTTAGCGCAGCAGTTTTCCCAGCTTAAACCCCAATCCCCAAAAGAACAAAATCCTTGGAAAATCAGTTATAGTCTGGAACCAGCAGCAGAAAATAGCTCGACTGTCCAGGCTTTGCAGGAAAAGTTAACTGAATCGGGACTGCCAGCTCAAATCATTTTTAGCAGCAATAGCGATGTGGATCTTTTACCGCAAACTAGCAATAAAGGCAATGCCCTTACTTATTTACAAAAACGCCTACAAATTCCATCTGAGGCAACATTAGTTTGCGGTGATTCTGGCAATGATATCAGTATGTTTGAACAGGATGTCCGGGGAGTAATCGTCGCTAATGCTCTCTCAGAACTCTTAGAATGGCATCGCGAATGCGGCACTGAAAATCATTATTTAGCTGGTTCTGCTTGCGCTTGGGGAATCATGGAAGGAATGGCATATTTTTGGGAATTTTGATTGCCAAAAAATCGGTTTGATTTGTAGTGAGAAGTGAAGGCCTCATACAAATCAGAGGACTGAAGTCCTCACTACAAACGCACCCGAAGCACCCCAAGTCCTGCAAACCGTTGTTAAAATCTGTTGAGGAATCTCAACCGCGTATCGATCGAACCTGCGAGTTGCGATACCATCAGCGTGTACTGCTTTATACAACCTAATCGAACTTAACTTTAGTTACCTCAAGCGAGTTGAAGTTTATTTCCTAGCCTGTTGGGTGGAACTCACATCTTGCACCATCCTCAAGAACAGGCAAGATGCCTGTTCCACAAAAGATAAATTTTATTGTGGAACAGGCATCTTGCCTGTTCAGAAAAGGCTAATTGAGAATGGTGCAAGATGTGAGGCTCAACGTAGTGGAGGGAGTCGGCTATCCCAAGATAAGTCGCCTATTCCTCGATCGCCAAAAGTTATATAGTTAAGTTGAGCGCCTAAACCTAAATTACTCTCTCTATAAAAACTTATCTTTCTAGATGAACAAGATGTAGGTTGAGTCAACTATTTGCCCCTTTAGTTCAGTTCGCCAACGCACCGCCACATGGAACAAAATACTTTACCCGTAGAGGTGATTCTCTCTCACCCCCGCCAATATTTAGGTAGCCTGCGGCTGGATTGGACGCCACAACCGGGGAACTATGTAGATTTAGAGGGACAAACCTACGCTGTTTTGGAACGCCACCACCGCTATCAACTCAAATCCGGCCGCTACCGACTGCAAAAAATTGCCCTGTACGTGCAGTCGGCCACACCGCCGACGGAAAGAACTTTTGTAAGCGGCATCTGGGTTATCGGAGATGCTAGCTGTCGCTTTAATGCTCGATCGGAAATTCTGCGCTGTGCTGTCAATCCCAATGGCCCGTGCAACTGCTGCTGCGATTACCAAAAGTCTTGAACCATCAAGTCAATCGATTTTAGATTTTAGATTTTAGATTTTAGATTTTAGCAGGGAGCATCTCATATTTGTAAAAATACTTCTTCTGGCTCCTTCCTTCTTCTGGCTCCTTCCTTCTTCCTCTTTCCTTCTTCCTCTTTCCTTCTGCCTCCTGCCTCCTGCCTCCTGCCTCAAAACTCCAATTTCTAGCGGAGGGCTGCAAAGGTGAGATGCTCCCTTTAAGCATTGACCCCACGGATAAATTCGGGGGCGCCTTTATCGGATACAGGTTTTTTATTTCTGGGTCCTGAGTCTGCTTTCGGAATGAATCCGGGGGCCTGTATCCTGGATGCTTTCGGTCAGTACACAATTCCACCTCGCCCAACCGAGAGTGCCGAGAATCTCGGCGTCTCCCTCAATTACCAGAAACTATCACAACCAACTAGCAACTCTGGAATCAAATTTAACTTCTTCAGGAACGCGGTAATCTATCTTCTGATAGCTGTGGAGCACGTCGCGAATGCCAGTATGAATCAAATTTTCTATGTGCAGCAACTGTTCTGAAGAACAGCGAACCTGAACTGTTTGGTTTGACGCAAACTCGCCGGAGTCGATCGCAGTATATCTATTAGGAACTCGGCTGAGCACATAAGCAATTAAATCCTGTCGCAATCCCGAAGGCGAAAAAGCTTGTTGGTATGGGTGCTTCGGATAAGACTCCAAGATAATTTCTACTTCCTCTGTGACTACAGCTAAGGTAATATTGACAAGATTTTTCTGCATTTTCCCTGTCCCCAAACACTCGTTAACTAATATTTTTGTGGCCGTTCTCGATCTCGTCTGATTTCTCATGAATTTTAACCCGCTAATACCCCCAATCGTTCTTCGGTCATCACCAGCTCGAACTCGGAACTTACCTCTTCTATAACCCGCAGCACGTAGCAGGGAATCTTGTCCGATAAAATAGCACTTGGCGCCGTACCAGTGTGAATTTCTAAGACTGCTTCTGCCGCAGCTTCAAACATCAGTCGCTGTCCCGGAAACATCACTCTTTCAAAGTACCAATTAGGAATGTTCCCAATCCGAACCACCTGAACTTGGTTGCTAACATTTGCGTAATAGCACAGAATCTGGTTGTTACCTTTATAAGATAGCTGATCAGACATTTAAAAAATCTCCACACTCTTTCTAAAACTTACTGAGACTTGGCCTTGCCTGTTAGTAGCAATTACGAGTTTGGCTCTTGTTCAAACGACTTATTTTTGGGGTGTTATTCGAGAGCGCGAATCACCTCTTCAGTTATTAATTTTTTTAGCATTGAGTTATCCTGCCAACACTGAGATGTCGGCCGCAGAATCCCCGTTTTTCCCGGTTAAAAAACCCGGTTTGTTTGGTATGCAGTGCGCCACTCCTGACTTATTTAGGTTAATTGTGCTGTGGCACGAGTTAATCGAAAGTACCGTCACTGCGCTGAACTCTCCTGACAACAGGTTGGCTCTTTGGCAGCGGAATGGTGCTGAGAGTGCGATCGACCTTGAGATCCAGAGCTAGGAGTAAACTTTATCTAAAAAATATGAGGAAATTATGAAGACCATCATTTTTTTTGATAAATATACTTTTGCTCAAGCAGGGATTACAACACTTAGGCAAAAACCGGGTTTTTTAGCCAAAAACTTGGCTGCATCTGTGCTCCGGGGTGAAAAAACCAGGTTTCTGAGGGAACTCGGCGTAAATCTTGGATTAGCAAGCTGAAACCGGGTTTTTTACCAAAAAACTTCGCTGCATCTGTGATCTCGGATTAAAAAAAATCGTTCTTGAGGCCCATCTGTGTAACTTCTGGAGGAGTTATTCTGCCTGTAAATATGGTATTAGCCGATCGGCTTTGCGGGTAACAAAAAACCCCGACTCCCTGAGATCATCTCTAGAACTTCTAGGGAATCAGAGTTTAAATTAACCAATCACCGATCCATCTCAAAGCTAAATCAAAAAAATGAGGAAATTATGAAAATAGCAGGAAAAGCTAGAACTTTCCTGGACGCATAAACCCGGTTTACTAAGATAATTGCGTAATTTTCGCAAGAATCAAGAGAATGAGAAAGCGGATTTTCGATCGTCATCCGGCTTTAATGCCCCCTTTATTCTGTCGTCGGGCTGGGCCGACTTTGTTTGTCTATAGCAACCCTAAATCATTTGCCTAATTATTGTAGGGGCAATCCCACGCCCGGTTGCCCCGATAGATAGGGGGTAGGCACGGGGAGTAGGGGTAGCACTACCCCTACAAATTTACATGAATGATTTAGGATTGCTATAGTAGCGGTTTCAAATGCCGAGTTTGAGCGGCTATCTGCGATCGCATTTTCCCCCAATTTAAAGCAACGGTTCCCAACCCAGAATTTCCGCCACTTGCTGTGCCAAACTCAAAGGATCGAAAGGCTTTGCAATCACCCCCGCTACCCCCAAATCAGCAAATTCGCTCAAATCCATCGCCTGCACCTTAGCCGTCAGGAAAATCACCGGAATCCCGCGAGTAGCCGCATTGTTTTGCAGCAAACCAAACAGAGTAACTCCGTCCATATCCGGCATCATCACATCTAGCAGAATAGCGTCAGGGAGTTGAGTTTCAGCTAAAAGCAATCCTTGGCTGCCGTCGGGCGCGCTTAGTACCGTCCAGCCGCCTAAATGCTCCAGACAGGCCTGAATCACGCTGCAGAGGTTTTTTTCATCATCGATTACCAAAATGCGCTTTGCTGACATAATTAAAACTCAAATTTTAAATAAATCATGGTAAACCGAAAAAGGACTTACGCACGCTGCCTCCTCAACCGGGTTTCTTGACAGATATAGCAGAAAGAAGAAGCAATAAAATTAAGAGTTTCAGCACTTAAAAACGTCCTAATCGTCGGGCGCGGTTGCTATATTATGCCGCTCACCTACTTAAACCGAGAACAGAAAAATCGATATATAGCCCTTGCAAACTCATTCTCCCCGCGTGCGTTGCGAGGAACGTTAGCTTTCGCGATGTCTTATGAAAGCAATCTCAAAACTCCAAACTTTTTCCCCCTTCGCCTTCCAACTGTGCGGGCACTGTGAAATAGAAACTGCTTCCTTCTGAGAGAACACTTTCGACCCAAATTCTGCCCCCGTGCTGCTGTACTATGCTGCGACAGATAGCCAAACCCAAACCCGTACCTCCTTTTTGGCGGGAGTCAGAAGCATCCACCTGTTGAAACCGTCCAAAGATAGTTTCTAGTTTATCAGCAGGAATCCCCCGCCCTCGATCTTTGACTTCAAATAAAACCCGTGAAGCGTAGCTATCCCGTAGGGAATCGCCCAAATCTTCAACCCTGACAGTTACTGTACTCCCTGGAGCGGAGAATTTAATCGCATTGCTCAACAAATTTACCAGCAGTTGAACAATTCTGTCCGGGTCAGCCCAAATTTTTGCTTTTTGGGGCAAAATCGACAAATCAATGTTATTTTCAGCAGCCAAAGAAAGTACAGATTCTGCAGACTTCCGCATCAAAACCTGGGCATCGCACCACTGCTTGACGAGGATAACTTGGCTTGATTCGAGCCGCTCTAAGTCTAGAATATCGTTTACCAAACGCACTAACCGTTCGGTATCGCTCGAAGCGATTTCTAACATCTGTTTAGCCGTTTCCGGTTTACTTTTCAGTACCCCAGCCGCCAGCAAACCTAAAGAACCGCGAATCGAGGCAAGCGGCGTTCTCAGTTCGTGGCTGACAATCGAAATAAACTCATTTTTCATTTTTTCAATTGCCCGACTTTCTGTGATATCTGTGACTGTGCCGACGTGACCAATTAGTTGAGATCTGTCGGAAAAAATCGGAGCTGTTTTCAGCCGACAAAACCGGATGGTTCCGTCTCGCTGGATGTGGCGGAATTCGCAGGAAAATTCCCCATCTAGCGATCGCGATTGGGGCCACTTAGACAGAATTAGTTTGAGGTCTTCGCGGTGAACAAACCGCATCCAGCCGTTTCCTAAAGCTGCTGCAGGTGTGAAGCCACCAATTGCTTGACAGCGAGGATTTGTATAGGTACATTTCCCCTCAGTATCAATTTTGAAAATACCCACGGGGGAACTCTCGCTCAGAGAGCGAAATAAAGCTTCGCTTTCCCGGAGTTCTGCTTGAGAGCTTTCTAGTTCTCTGGTGCGCTGCAAAACTCGCATTTCTAACCGTTCGTTGAGCTGTTGGAGGGCGGCTTCAGCAAATTTGCGATCGCTAATATCCCGGTGCACTGATACCCAGTGGGTAAACTCACCATTTTTGTCCGCTATGGGCACAATGCTCATTTCTACCCAAAATTCCGTCCCGTCTTTGCGGTAATTGATCGAGTCAACCCGCACCGGCTGCCAGGTTTTCAAAGCTGTCCGAACTCGATGGAGACTGGCGCGATCTGTTTTTTGTCCTTGCAAGATGCGCGGCGTTTTGCCCACAACTTCTTCTAGCGTATAGCCGGTCATCCGCGTGAAAGCTGGGTTGACATAAAGAATTCGCGGGCCCGGTTCCTCAATCGGTTCAGCTTCGGTAATTAACACGGCGTCGTTAGTGGTGGTGACTACTAATTCCAACAGGCGCAACTGTAATTCTCTAGCTTTGCGATCGGTAATTTCTGTAACTGTCCCCACCATCCGCACTGCATCGCCGGCTTCGTTGTAAAAAAACTTACCTTTCCCCTCCATCCAGTGAATGCTGCTGTCGGGCCAAACCACACGGGTTTCGTGACAGAAATCTCCTCGCTGGGCGATCGCCTGATTTATAGCATTCTCCATACTTTTTAAATCTTCTGGGTGAACGCAAGCTGCAACACTTTGATAAGTTCCGGCAAAAGTTCCCGGAATCAACCCAAACAACTCTTCGTGTTCCCTCGACCAAACTATGCGATTTTTCTGCACGTCCCAGTCCCAAAATCCTATTTTGGTAGCCGACAAAGCTAAGCTAAGCTGCTCATTGGTTTTTCGCAACTCTATGCTAGTAATAGCAACTCGAAGTTCTCGGGCTATTTCGATTTCGCACGGCTGCCAAGGCAAAGATTTTGACCTCACAGTTTCTTGCCACAACTCAAAGGAAATGCGAGGAGACATCAATCGGCTGCCATCCGCTTTAAGTTCAATTTGCCCCTCTGGTGGACCTGCCCAGTTGACAGTTTGAAGTGCTTCGGGACGGAACCACAAAATGTAATAATTTTGCATCTCGGACATGGCAAGTACCAGCAAACCGCTAGCAAATTCTTTAAACTTCTCGGCGGGCGGATACAGTTGTGAGAGAGAATCTGTATAAAAAACCTCATTATTTATTTGAGTTTTTATCCAAGCAATTAAGTTTTCGATTTCTACCAATTCGGGGGTTTGCCCGATGGTTGTTAAACTTTCATTTGCACACACAACTCCACCAGTGGCACCCACTAAAGCCAGCAATTCATCTCGGTATGTTAGTAAACCTTCTACAAAGCAGTTTTTTTGATAAATTTCCGTGATAAATTTTTGGCAAAGTGCTTTTAAATAAATTGCATATTCCCGGTCTTCGCTATCTTGTTTGTAGCTGAGTTCTAGATTTACAAACTTGGCTAGCAGTTCGCAAGCAGTTCTTGTTTCGTAGTTGACATACTTTCGTGTTGGGTGGTGACAGGCGATCAATCCCCAGAGTTTTTTATCTTTGATTAATGTTAGGGTCATGCTAGCGGCAACGTTCATATTTGTGAGATATTGAACGTGGCAAGGCGAAACTGTTCTCAACAAAGAGCCACCCATATCTAAAGGGCGACCCGTCAGCGGATTGCAGTGAGGAATTAGTTCTACAGGCTGACAGTTAATATCGGGAATAAACCGAATTAAATTCATGTGGAAGAGGTTTCTTGCCGGGGCGGGGATATCGGTAGCCGGATAGTGCAGTCCCAATAAAGGAGCCAAACTTTCTACTTTGTCTTCGGCGACAACTTGCCCCGCACCTGTGGCATCAAATTGATAGACGATCGCTCGATCGAAACCGATGATCCTCCGCACTTCTTCAACTGCTGTCTGACACAGCACTTGCAGGTTTGGTGTTTTGTGGATTTTGTCGATCGGCTCTTGGACTAAATTATAACAATTGAAACAATCGCTCGTTTTTGGGGAAACAACCGACTCTAGTTCAACAATTAATGCTGAATTTGATTGATGCAGCGTCCCCTCAAAAAAAGACTTGCGGTCTTGACTTTTGAATGATAATCTGAGCGCGTTACGTTGTTGGTCGTTTTCAAATAAAGCTTTTTCAATAGCCTCAATTTCCTCAATCTCGACAAATTCCTCTAAAAATTGATCCAAAAGTTGTTCGGGGTAAAGGCCCATCGCCTCAAAAGTATTGTTGCTAACTTGCAAAATTTTCAACGCCGGAGATTCCAGCACCAAAAGGATGCCGTGAGGTTGAATGGAACCCGGGGCGTAAATTAGTTCGCAGTCGCTGTTATTGAGAGTGCTTGTGTCTGAGGGCAATACCATTGCTTTCATCTGATTAATACTTCTCTAAATTAGTCTGTGTGGGAGCATCTCATATTTGTAAAAACACTTATTATGGCTCCTTCCTTCTTCCTCCTTCCTTCTTCCTCCTTCCTTCTTCCTTCTTCTTCTTTCCTCCTGACTCCTGACTCCTGACTCCTGGCTCCAATTTCTAGCGGAGGGCTGCATAAGTGAGATGCTCCCGTCTGTGTTCTCGGCGGGCTAGCATCAATCAACAGCACCGCGTCGCAATCACACAATCTAACAATCCCCAGTCTTGGCTAAGGCTTCCTGAGTTGTTTCGGACACGCACTGCATATTTGCTCCTATAGCCTTTCGAGCTCTCATATGAGGTACTCATGGGCATAGGGCATAGGCCTCCGTGGGCATAGGCCTCCGTGGGCATACCTCACCACGCTTGAGAACCGCTATAGTTATCCCATTAAAAAAAAAGAATACAAGTGTAGGTACGCGATCGAAACCCATATCTCATCAGTCATTCCCACTTCTTCAATTCTTTAATTCTTTAATTTTTTAAATCTAAAATGGGATTAGCGCTGTGCCTGAGCCAGTCTGTTTCTCAGTTGAGTCCGCTCCAAACGATTCAGGAGGCGAGCAATCAATTCCGGTTTCACGATCGGCTTGTTCACGTAGTCGTCAGCACCTGCGACAAACATTTGGCGCACTATTTCCGATTCGGAATGAGCTGTCAAAAATAGCACGGGGAGCTTGCTCCAGCGCAAATCGTTGCGAACTGCCAAACACAGCTCGATACCGCTGTAACCGGGCATCTCCACATCTAAAATTAGCAAATCGGGACAAGTCGTTTCGAGTACCTCCCAGAACTTTTCGGGATCGTCCAATGTTGTTACTTGAAATCCCCAAGGTTTTAGAATCACTTGCAGTGCAGCCAATAGATGCACGTCATCGTCTACCACCATAACTTTAGCTTCAGCAGGGCCGGTCTGGTCGAGAACTTGGGCGACTGCTTTGAGTATATCTGCTGGGGGCATAGATTTGTGTAAAAAGCCCGAAGCTCCCAAACGAGCAACTTCTATTCGATCGCTCAATTGATTGTGCCCGCTAAAAACCATCACCGGAATTTCGGGTTTTTCACGGAGGAGTTCGGCTAGGAGAGAAAGTCCGTTTTCCTGAGCTTTGGAAAATGTCAAATCCAGCAAAATCGCGTCGGGAGGCTGTTGAGAAATCGCATTTCTTGCCGCTTGCGGAGAGTTGGCGACTTCTATCTGGAAGCCGGAACCGGATGCTACTGTTTTGAGTTGATCGCTCCCAAAATTATCATCCTCAACAATCAGCATTCGGCGCTTTTGGGAAACAGCAGGAACCAAATCGCCTTCTGGTTCGGGCGACGGGCGATCGAATATCTGTTTGATCTGATGCAGAAATCCCTCAATCTGCTGGGCAGTCCCCGGTTTCCAGATGTTTTGGGCCTTGAACAAATGTTCTATCTGGCGCGCAACTTCCGAACCTTGCGGCAGCCCTAACGTTCCCAAAGAACCGACTAATTTGTGAGCTTGAGCCTGGGCTTGCTCGCGCAGTTCACCCTCCAAGGTTCCGCTTTTCAGTTGAGCGATCGCGCGATCGAATATCGCCACCTTTTCTATAAAATTAGCTTTTAAATTTTCCCGCATTTGGGCAATCGCATTCAAGACTTTGAGACGGCGCTCGTCATTGTTTAATTCGTGGCTCGCTCCGCTGGATTCAGTAGATAAAGTCTCTTGAGTTTTAGCAGTTTCTGGCCTTTCCTGCCCAGCTTGTTGGCTCTCAATCTCCTCCGGCAGACTTTTGAGCCGATAGCCCAATCCGTACACCGTTTCCACTAAATCTACAGTCATCCCGGCTGCTTTCAGCTTCTGCCGCAGCCCCTTGATGTGAGCGGTAACGGCTTCTTCTTGAGGAAATTCGCCGGCCGACCAAATGCGATCGAGGATGGCGCTGCGACTGAAAATGCGCCGGGGATTTCTCAGGAAAAGTTCTAGCAAATTGTACTCTTTGGGAGTCAAGTGCAGCACTTTTTCGGCATAAGTTACTTCCGTAGTGTCCGGGTTGACTTGCAGTTTTTCCCATGTTAAATTTGTACTCGACAAAGTTGCCTTACCCCGGCGCAGCAAAGCCCGAATTCGAGCGATTAATTCTTCGAGATTAAAGGGTTTGACCACATAATCGTCTGCACCAGCCTCTAAACCTTGGACTCGATCGTTGCTGCTATCTAGCGCTGTCAGCAGTAAAATCGGCATTTGGCAGCCGGACGATCGCAATTTCCGACACAAACTAATGCCGTCGAGTTTAGGAATCAGCACATCCAAAACAATCAGGTCGTAATCGTATGCCTGCACCAAATGCAACGCTGTTTCACCGTCGGCAGCAGCATTCACATTGTAATTGTGAGAGTTCAGCGCTTGAGTCAGCAAACTGACTGTAATTGTGTCATCTTCTACCAGCAGGATTTTCATAAACGTCACCTGTCCTTCCAACTATTATTGGAACTTTTTATCGGTTTTTGGGGCTAATTAAATAGCCTTTTTACAACTTAATTTAAAAATCCCCCACCTTCAGTATAACAAATAGTCTTCTGCAAATAGAATAATTCTAAATTATTATTTTTATTTATTTGTTTTATTCTCGAAATTTTTCATTAGATTCGGGCTGGGATTTTATGGCTTTTTGGACTTCAGCGCCTGCTGAATCTTTTGAATCAGATATTGCGAGGAATCTTGATGTTTAACTAAGTCTTCTAACTCGGAAACCGCTACTTCGGCGTGTTCTATCTCTTGAACTAAAGAATCAGCGGTAACACTTTTTATGCCTCCCAAAGGTTCTTGGATAGCGGTCAATGAATTAAATTTTTTTTCCGCTATTAATTCTTCCAACTCTAGCAGGGCCATTTCTGCGCGATCGATCTTGATCGTCACGGATTTAGCCACATTAGCACCCGCTCTTGCTGCCTCCGTGATTTCGTGAACTCGAAGTTTAAACCGGCTGGCAATTTGCTCCATTTGAGTCCCCAATTCAAAAGTTTTACTTGCCAGTCTGCCAATTTCTAGACTCACTTTGCTCAGACCGCTGGGCTGACTTCCCATTTGATTGGTAACTACAGCCACCTGTACTGCTAAATGCCTGACTTGTTCGATCGCCTCCCGGATGGTTCGGGAAGTGCGATTAACCGTTTCTAAATCATTAGCTATTGCTTTGCCCACGCCCAAAATTTTATCTGTATTGTTGCAAATAGAATTAGCGCCTTGAAAAGTAGCTTGAAATGCTTGGCGACCTTCGGAAGAAATCAGTTTCGCAATCCTCACAAATCGCTGATTCATTTGAGCAATTTCTTCAGCTTGTTTGACCAGTGCCACTTGCTGGGCACTGGGATTAGTATGCAATTTTTCTGTTTGACGTTGTTGGATTTTTAAAAGCTCATTACATTCGTGAACCTTAGCCTGTTCTTGTTGAAGTAGCGCCAAATACTTGTGTCTTTCTACTCGGTATTTTTGAAGAAGTTTGTTAGCTTGCGCTAAATGCTTTGACTGGGCAATCACCAGAGTATGAACGTCCAAAAGGTGGTGGCTCTGGTCTTCCCTTACCACAATAATCGGTTCATAAATCAAGTCTTTGTGCCTGTGGAAAGACGCTTGGACGGCATCGTCAACTTTCCAGTTTTCCGAAAGCAGCAAAGGCGGAATTCTAATAAAATCTAACAAGGCTCGAATCGGGTGTGACCCGTAAAGTTCTACGCGATCGGGAAAACTCATTTGCTCTCGAAATTTGACGCGAGAAATCATGCCCAATACCTGTGATTCATGAGTAATAATGACTCCTGGCAGGTCTGGTTCTTGCTCAAATCTTTCAGCCACTACCTGTCCTAGAGTTGTAGCGCTCACTTGGAAGTCGTGACACGGCAGATGTCCGATCGTGAAATCGGGGGTGAGTTGAGTTGGATTGCTCATTTACCCGGATAGTGTTAAGTACAAGTTAACAAATTATATATTAATATTATACTGGAATAAGATTGTTGAAAGTAGTCAACGACCCAGCACGGAAGTGACTGGGCTTCGCGCCTAAAACTTCATTTTCAGTTGACCAGCCTGACAGTAATGACACCAAGCGGATACGTAGCTAGTCCCATGTTCTGTCGTTAAGGGTTAAACATTTTTATTTGGGTTAAGGACGTGCCATTAGCCGAATCAGCTCAGAAAACAAAGGCGCGTGCTAACTTCACCCCAGCAATGGGAGTGGAATTGCTTAGTTTCCATCAACAACCCAGTTCACAAACACAACCAGAAGCGATCGATTATACAGCCGTATCCCTTCCCCCCGTTTCCTCCTACCGCTTTCGCGCTCGTAAAGCGGTGAAGTGGGGGTCACTCGCCCACAAGAAAGAGTAATCCCTAGGAGGGGCATTTCTCAGACATTTTTCGTAATAAGTCCGACAATTGGTGTATGAGAGAGTGATTCACTTAGAAAAACCTACCATGTCCAAGTATGTACCACCAAGAATCGCTATTCAACGACTCGGAGTATGTGCAAAAACACGCTTAGCAGTGGGAAAAAGAAGGGAAAATCAAAGCGTACAGAACACCTTCAGGACAGCCACGACATGACGGAGACTCAATTGTCGATATTCCATCTACTCAACCAACAATCCTCTACGCCAGAGTTAGCAGTCGAAGTCAAAAAGCCGACCTTGTACGACAGGCTGACTTTCTTGTGTCTCGCTACCCCGGAGGTGAAATTATCCAAGACATCGGGAGCAGCCTCAATTTCAAACGGAAAGGTCTTATCACCCTACTGGAACACATTTACACGGGCGACATCGGAATGGTTGTCATTGCCTCAAAAGATAGATTGTGTCGGTTCGGGTTCGATCTTATCTCATGGTTTGCGGAGCGGGGCGGGTGTAAGATTTTGGTTCTCAACAATAGTTCACTTAGTCCAGAAAGAGAAATGGTTGAAGACATACTCGCAATCATCCACGGCGACCGTTGCCGACTCTACGGACTCAGGAAGTATAAAAAGCAAATCATTGAAGACTATGACGTACCGAGTTTACCCAAAGGGGGAGACAAAAAGAATCTGGATGCTGAGAATTCATGCCAATCGAAAAGTCTACAATAACGCGATTGCTTACCTGAATCAACATCAAGGAAAATTCACGTATTATACTGTGGACAAAAAAACTAATCAACCAGTCTTAAAAACTTCAGGGAAGCAAGCTTTTCGGAGTTTTTGTAAAACTTGGGACTCCCAAATAATTCCTGAATGGTGCAAAGAACTAGGCATAGCTCACGGGTTAGATAATGCACTCTTTG
Organism: Microcoleus sp. T3_B1; assembly: GCF_036700445.1. Taxonomy (NCBI): domain Bacteria; kingdom Bacillati; phylum Cyanobacteriota; class Cyanophyceae; order Oscillatoriales; family Microcoleaceae; genus Microcoleus; species Microcoleus sp. T3_B1. Next base: position 32,042 of record NZ_JAUBOX010000035.1, on the reverse strand, counting down.
AGGCTTACACAGCTTGGAAAAAAACCGATAAGCAGCCCGCTCAAATAGGTAAAGGGAAAAAGGCAAAAATCAATCCTTTAGTCGGATTGAAGTTAGCTCGGTTCCGATCGATACGATCCCAAAAACAGACCATTCAGTTTGCTCCGGGGGACTATAAGAACGGTCATTTAATGACCAATTCTAGTAAAGGTTTAGAGAAACCTCTATGGACTGGGCAAGATTTCTGCTTAATTAACTACGATAGAGCCGTAGAAGTCACCTACAACAAGGGGCGCTGGTTTGTAAATATGCCTGTAGAGATGGACGTTCCAGAGTCTAAAAATGGTGGCAAGACCATCGCACTCGATCCAGGACTGCGTTGTTTTTTGACCGGGTTTGATGGTAATTCTTTTACTGAATTTGGCAAACACGACTTTGGGAAGATTGCTAGGTTGTGTCAACATTTGGACAAAATGCAATCAAAACTTAGTCGCTCTCAAGGTAGCGAGTTTTCTCGATTACGCTATCGATTAAAACAAGCTATGGAAAGGGTGAGGACAAAAATTAAAAACCTACGCTCTGAGATTCACAAGCAAGTAGCAAGTCACTTGGCTAGGAATTATGATGTTATTTACTTACCTACTTTTGAAACTTCTCAGATGGTGGCAAGAGGTACTCGCAAGCTCAATTCTAAGTCGGCGAGAGCAATGATGACTTGGGCATTCTATCAGTTCTCCCAAACTTTAGAACATCTCTGTAATCGTTACGGTTCGAGATTGGTTAGGGTAACTGAGGAATATACTTCCAAAACTTGTACGAAATGCGGTCATATTCATAAAAAATTGGGTAGCTCTAAAACTTTTAGATGTCCTAACTGTGGTTATGAAATGCCCCGTGATTTTAATGGCGCTCTGGGAATTTTTCTCAAAGCTTTGTGGGATACCACCATACTCTGGGACCTGTCTGATGAGTGTGCTATATTCAGATTTTCACCGATTGTCGGGGATTGTCGGGATTAAAAGTATCAGGACAACTATAGGGAGAAATTAGCTCTCTCATCCTGGGGCCTTCTATTACCTACTTTCTGACTACTGTCATCTCAACTTGTTGGATCGGCCGCGCCTGTTGTGCCCCAGGTTCCTTCCTCACAACAGAGGCATTCATATTTTGTTCTTTAAAACAACCGGGAAAATATCTAGATTGAAACCAAAAACCTTAAATCGGACTTTGCCACTAGCAACCTTTGAGGCTGCTTACCAGTTGTTACAGCAAATGGCTGAAATCCCAGGGGCGATTTGGCTCACCGACGATGCCGCTGATTATCAAAATCTGGAAAATTCGTCGGAAAGGTTTGCAGCAGTAGTATCAGAGCATTTTAGCGCCCTGCTGCGGGGCAATCTATTAGATGAGTTCGCAACCAACGGACACAAGCACAGCGAAAAAAATCTCCATTCGCAATTGAATGTGCAGTTGACTTTCGACCCCGGGGCGATCGCCAATTTCCTGTCTCCCCTCGCCGACAAACTCGCAGAAATAACGCCCGCACCCTCGTGGCAAATTGACATTCCCGCCCTCAAACAAGCAATTAAAAATATACAGCCCAACTCGGCAGTTCTCCAAAGCGAATTCACCCTAAATTTGCTGGATATTCTCGCTGCCAATGCCAGCCCAAATAATCGCCCGCCCCTACACAGCCAAACAGAAATAGAGGGAAAATCCGCACCCAAAGTTATAGATCCCGAAACACTACAAAGCCAGATTGCCGAAGCCGTCAATCAATTACAAATTGCCAGTCCCTGCATTTCATTTTGTCAGCCAGTGGAAGATGCTTTGCAGCAACAGCTTGAACAAGAGCGACTTTTGAATCAGGTGACAACTCAAATCCGCCAGAGTTTGGAATTGCCTGTAATTTTGTCAAAAGCAGTCGAGCAAGTGCGAGAGTTTTTGGAGGTCGATCGCCTGTTAATTTATCAATTTGAAAAAGTGCCAGCGCCGCACAATGGCGAGTTAGCTAAAGAAATACCTGCGGCGGTTTCGGGGTCTGGCGAAATCCAAGAAAATTCCGCGTCTTACTTGTATTTAGGTCGCGTTACCTACGAAGCTTTAGCCAACGATGCTATCTCGTCTGTACTGAATTTTACTGAAGACGCGCAGTGTTTTACCCAGGGAGTCATTGACCGAGAGAAATATCGCAAAGGTTTGGCTTTGTGCGTCGCGGATGTGGAAACAACTTACTCTTCACAGCCTTGTTTTTTAGAGTTGATGCGACGGGCGAAGGTGCGGGCAAAGTTGCTAGTGCCGATCGTAGTTCAAGACGACTTGTGGGGGCTGCTAATTGCCCACCAGTGTACTTTTTGGGAGTGGGAAGAAAGCAAAAAAACATTTTTGCGACAAATAGCAGAACATTTGGCGATCGCCATTTACCAAGCCGAACTTTATGCACAAGTCCAGCAGCAAAAGCGCACCTCAGAACAGCGCGTAATAGAGCGCACGCGAGAACTGCGCGATGCACTGGTTGCCGCCCAGTCTGCCAGCCTCGCCAAGAGCGAATTTTTGGCAGCTATGAGCCACGAATTGCGGACTCCTCTCACTTGCGTCATCGGCATTTCCGACACGCTGCTGCGGTGGTCTTACGGCAAAGTTGGCAGTAAAGAAGTGCCAGTGCAAAAGCAGCGGCAGTACCTGCAAACTATCCGAGACAGCGGCGACCACTTATTAGAATTAATCAACGATATTTTAGATTTATCGCAAGTAGAAGCGGGAAAAGCAGTATTAAAAATTAGTGAATTTTCACTTTCTAAATTAGCTTCTCAGAGCCTGCACGCCCTCAAAGAAAAAGCTGCGGCTAAAGGCGTGGAACTGCTGCAAGAACAGCGGATAAAACAAGAGTGCGATCGCTTCATCGCTGACCCGCGCCGCTTGAGACAAATTCTCTTCAATCTTTTAGGAAATGCGATTAAATTTACTCCCGAAGGCGGGCAAGTCATCCTGCGAGTTTGGGTGACAGAAGATAAAAATCGAACGCCTGCAGTGCGGCAGCCCGGTACGGCACCTGCTGGCAGCACCGCTGTTTTTCAAATCAAAGATACCGGCATTGGAATTCCCGAAAATCAGCGATCGCTGTTGTTTCAAAAATTCCAGCAGTTAGATTCTCCCTACCGCCGCGAATACGGCGGCACCGGTCTGGGATTGGCTTTAACTAAACAGTTAGTAGAGCTTCACGGCGGTGCGATCGAAGTTAACTCTACAGTTGATGTCGGCTCTACTTTTACCGTTTTTATACCAATCCAAACTCAAAGCAAAGATGAATCCACAAAATTTAAATATGAAAAATCGAATTCATCTTTACCGCTGCATTCTTCCTCCTTGCGGGGCAGCCTCGTGCTCGTCGAAGAAGATGAAGAAACTGCCATGCTGATTTGCGATATCCTGACAGTCGCAGGAATGCAAGTGGTGTGGATGATTGAAGGTTCGGCGGCGGTGGAACAAATTGAACTTTTGCAGCCCAATGCTGCGATCGTCGCTATGCGTTTGCCCGGTATGAATGGCTGCGAAATAATTCACCAACTGCGCGAAAAACCCGCTACTGAAAATATCAAAATTCTGGCCTTAAGCGCTAATGAAATCCCCGCCGATCAGATATCTTTCGTGACGGCGGGAGCTAACGATTGTTTGGCTAAACCGATTCACCCTGAGCAATTGCTGGACAAAATTATTTCTTTAATGGCTGGGATTGGTAATGGGTAATACAATTTTAGATTTTAGATTTTAGATTTTAGATTGGGGAATGACCACTAATTTCAAAGGTGGTACCCGCCACGTGATTTATCCGTGGAATCAATCCAAAACCGAAAATCGAAAATCACTTATTGCCCCCGCATTTATCCGTGGGGTCGCCTCTAAAATCTAAAATCTAAAATCTAAAATCGATTGACTCATTGGATATAGGTTGGGATATGGTCTACAGTTACATTCTTTTTTTGAACTGGTATAATTTGTAATTCCCAATTACCAATTCCCCATCCGCAATTCCCCATGATTAATTGTCAAATTCCTACAGGATTAATTGTTTCTTGTCAAGCACCTGCTGATTCGCCGCTGCACGATCCGATCGTAATTGCGGCAATGGCTCGAACCGCCATCAATCGAGGTGCATCGGGCGTGCGGATTGACACTCCGGCTCACATTGCAGCGGTGCGAAAACAGATATCCGCTCCCATAATTGGGATTTGGAAGCAGCAATTGCCGGGATGCGAGATTTACATTACTCCTCGGTTTGAAGACGCGCGGGCGATCGCCGCTTCTGGAGCCGATATTATCGCCGTTGATGCTACTCTGAGAAACCGTCCTGCTGGCGGCGAAGATTTAAAGACATTAATCGCGCAAATTCACAGCGAATTGGGTAAATTAGTGATGGCGGATGTAGATACAATAGAAGCTGCGATCGCGGCAGCCGAAGCTGGTGCAGATACTGTAGCAACTACTCTTTTTGGCTACACTGCCCAGACGGAAAATTTGTCGCCGCCGGGATTTGATTTGGTTGCGGAAATGGTAGAAAAGCTTAAGGTTCCCGTTATCTGCGAAGGCGGGATATCGGGGCCGGAAATGGCTAAAAAAGCCTTGGATTTAGGAGCGGTGGCTGTTGTTGTGGGGACAGATATTACTGGGATCGATCTTAAGGTGACAGCCTATAAGTCGCTGATGGGGAAGTAAGTTCGGCAACGGATTCGCTCGACGGATGTAACGGATGTAACGGATTGAAGGAAGTTCGGCAACGGATTGTTTAACGGATGTAACGGATTGAAGGAAGTTCGGCAACGGATTCGCTCGACGGATGTAACGGATGTAACGGATTGAAGGAAGAAGGGAGAAGAAATATTCAGCGATAGAAATCGGTTGTAGGCACAGGAAACGCGCCAGCTAAGGGTGGGAAATATCGGGCGATTTCAATCGCCCTTTATCCGGGGAAGTTGCTAAATCAGTGCGCCGTTGATAAAGCTGCTAACTACAGCTAAGGCGATCGCCCCCAGTACCGCACTCCAAAGGCCCATCCGCAAACTAAATCCTTCAACTAACTTCGCAGCCGAGGCAAAAACAATCACGTTCATTACAAAAGCAAACACGCCGGAAAGCAATCCCAGCGTCAGCAAGTTCGGCACGAAAAAAACTGCTTTCAGAATTGGCAAAATTAAAACATTCAACATTCCCAAAACCGCAGCGGAAATTACTGCTTTCGGTGTGCTGTCAATTTCTACGCCGATCGGGAGTTGAGAAATTAGCAGCAAGCTGCTGCCCGTCACCAGCCAAGCAATCAAAAAATCGATCGGTTCCACAGCGCCCCTACCTCCTTAACAGTTGAATTGTCAGAAAAACCTGATATTTAACATATATCTTATATACCTTAATTAAACAATCCGGCTGATTCGTCTGCCAATCGACAGAATTTATGTCTGTTACTAAAGAGTTAGAAGTTATAATCCCTGTAATCATCTGCCCAATCATCCGGATGGGGCCCGTATCAACCTGTTAGTTGAATAAAAAGAGCAGATTAATTAATATGGCTGGCGATTTTTCTTTTAACTCTAAAGTCCGATTCGACAAAAATGGCTTGGACAATGCTTCACGGCAACGCAGCCGATCGCTCCAAGTTATGATTTTTATGCTGCTCGTCACTACCTTGATGGCGCTACCAATATTTCGTCTAGCCGAATTGCAACTGGTACAGGGAGCCTACAACCGACAGCGGGCGGAAAATAACCGCATTCGCCCTGTTTCAGTCCCAGCGACTCGCGGTCAAATTTTAGACCGCAACGGCAAAATTTTTGCGGCCAGCCGCGTATCTCGATCGGTCTATGTGTGGCCAAAAGAGCGATCGGCCAAGGAGTGGCAAGAGATCGCCGCTACACTGGGCCCGATCGTCAAACTGCCCGCGGCCGAAATTGTCAAAAAAATCGATGCCGCTGGCTACAGATCGGCCCTGCCAGTGCGAATTAGTAAGGATATCGATGTAGGTACTTTCGTCGCTTTGGGAGAACAAGCTAATAGTTTGCGGGGAGTGGAAATTCGCGTAGAATCGAGCCGAGACAATCCCAACCAGCAATTAGCAGCTCACCTTTTGGGATACGTCGGCGAAGCTAGTTTAGAGCAATTAAAAGCTAATCCTGCATATCCGATGGGGATGCTCGTGGGTCAAATGGGAGTTGAAAAATTAGCCAATTCAACTTTAGAGGGCGTTTGGGGAAACCGTTTAATCGAGGTGAATGCTAAGGGCGAGGAAATCCAAGATTTAGGTGTCAAAGACCCTATCCCCGGCAAACCGGTGCAGCTAACTTTAGATTTAGATATGCAGAAAACTGCAGAAAAAGCTTTGGGCGATCGCCTGGGTGCAGTTGTCGCGATCGACGTAAAAACCGGAGCTCTTTTAACAATGGCTAGTTGGCCGACATTTGACCCCAATATTTTCACCCGCAAGGTGACTCAAACAGAATGGGATCGACTGCAAGGGCCAGAAAAACCGTTTTTAAATCGAGCCGTTCAAGGTTATCCAGTCGGTAGCACTTTTAAAATTGTCACTGCTATAGCGGGGATGGAGTCGGGCAAGTTTTCTCCTGACTCGACTGTGGCTACTTCTTCTTCAATTACGATCGGCGGAATTTCTTTTAACGAACACAGCGGCGGTTACGGCGTTATCGGTTTCCGCGATGCTTTAGCCTACAGCAGCAATACCTTTTTCTATCAAGTAGGTATGGCTGCAGGCCCCGAACAAATGGCAAAAGCGGCTAAAGCGATGGGCATTGGCGGTACTATTAATTTAGACCTTTTGGGGTTGGAATCCGCCAATCACGGTCAAGTTCCGATACCAGCAGAGAAACAGAAAATGTATGGTGAAGATTGGTACGTTGGCGATACAGTAACAATGTCGATCGGTCAAGGTTTGGTACTTTGTACTCCCTTAGAATTGGCTGTGATGGTGTCCACTGTTGCTAATGGCGGTTATCGAGTTCAGCCGCATTTATTGGCTTCTCAAACCAACACTCCTATTACCAAAAAAGTTCCCACAGGTATTAAGCCTGCAACTTTGAATGTTGTTCGCCAGGGATTGATTGACGTGGTGAAAAAAGGTACTGGCAAACGCATGAATGATGGTACTATTCCTTTAAGTGCTGGTAAGACTGGGACGGTGGAAATGCCCGGTCATCCTGACAATTCTATGTTTGTGGGTTTTGCTCCCGCTGACAAACCCGAAGTTGCGATCGCAGTTATAGTTGAAGGCGGCGGATTTGGTTCTGTATCGGCGGCACCAATTGCTCAAGAGGTATTCCGAACCTATTTTCAAAAGCAGGGCTTTAAGCCTACTAATAAGCCTCTCTAGTCATTAGTTAATAGTTGACTCTTGGCTGTTGACTGTTCTCAGTTTGTCCCATACTTCGATCGCACTATCCTTGATATCTTGGAAAAGTGCGATCGATCAAAAGTTTTCCCCTACCAATCGTCTCACTTCCACGGTCGATAAATTCATCATTTGCGCTACCTGTTCCAGACTCATTCCAGAATTTAATAGTTGAGTTACGAGCGATCGTAAAGCTGACTCCGCTGCCAGTCGTCCCAGGTTTTCTTCCTTGTAAGTCTTCAAAGGGGTAAAAGGCGGTAAAAGGGCGGTCGGCTAATATTGCTCTTTAGTAAATGCAGTATTAATGAAGATGAAGATTAGTTCAATGTTATTAAAAGTCAAGAGCCTGGTAGGCCTAGCAAGTTTTCCCGCCTACGTTGGTTGATTTAATAATATAAAGAAAGTTCACGAGCCGCTGTAACAGGGGCTCCAAGTGAATTAATAGACACAAATACCTAGACGTTGGCACCCATCATTCCTCTCACTGCCATCGGGCATAATAGTGTGGCAGAAAATACATTCTTGTTCCAGCCAGTATTCGATGTCTACACCGGAAGCACCGAACAAATTAGAGCGATAGAAGTTGGTCTTCTCCACCAGGGTTTCATCCAACTCGGCACGTACCAAACAAGCATGAGTCAAGTCAGCTCGATCGAGGATCGATTGAGCCAGGGTAGCTCCATCCAAGCGGGTATGTTGCAGGATGGCGTTCTCCAGAGAGACTTCAGCCAATTCGGCTCCAATCAGGTAACTTCGAGAGAAGTCAGTTCCAATCATCGAACCCTGCAGAACAGCCCCGGAAAAATTGGCATCGCTCAAGATTGCTCCTTGGAGATATGAGAACGCACTAACACGAATTCCAGCAAAGTTTCGCTCCCCAGCAGCATAACGTTCGAGCAATTCAGAGGCACTCATTTCAGTAAATAGCGATCCTTTCATAGGTCGTCTTCTCTTAATTCTCCATTACTCAATAATAAGGTAAACTATTAGTCCGATGTTGACACTTGATAGGCTCTGGAAAGACACCGGATTCTTGCTTCTGTGGCACTTATCTATACAGAAGTTCCCCTCAACCGCCCATAAAATCAAGGTAGCAGGTGGAGGGTGATATCAAATCCGGTTAAATGCACATAGTTCAGTAGGGGCAAACCCCCCGTGGTTGTTCCCTCGGTACTGTGGTTAATCTTTCCGGGTTTGATATGAGGAATAGTTAAAGGAACTGTAATGTGTTGAATATTTAGATAGGTCCCTACCTATTTCATAATAGTTCTGCTAAAATTAACTAATATTTTATATGAAAAAAAACCGTGGTGGACGAAAAAGAGTCAACGAGAATCTACGACCTGCAAGAATTACGGAGACGGTATATAGCTGGAGAGAGAAATTTTTCGGGTTTCGATCTGAATAATTTTCATCTCTCCGAGTTTTTCCTGGTTGATATCAACTTGATCGGTGCTAATCTGGAAGACGCTAGTTTGGGGGGGGCTAATTTAATTAATTCTAACTTGAGCCATGCTAACTTAGAAAGAGTATGGCTGGATCAATCCTTACTGATTAAGGCAAAATTGAGCAATGCCAATCTCAGGAATGCTAAATTGGTTAATGTTGACTTGACTGGTGCCGACTTAACAGGTGCCGACTTGACGGGTACCGACTTGACGGGTGCTGTGCTGATTGACACTAATTTGACTGATGCCAATTTGACGGATATTAAAACAACAGAGCAGACTATTTTTCATCAAGTGACTATGCCTGACGGCAGGATTCAAAACGATTTAAACAGAACGTTGTCTGCTGAAGAATTGCTCCGGCGCTATGGCGAAGGCGAGCGAATTTTTCAGGATAAAATATTGCATCGTGTAGATTTGAGCGGTGCTGACTTGCGTGATATTGACCTGAGTCGTTCTCGCTTAAGCTATGTCAACTTTAGTTGTGCTTGTTTGGAAAATGTTGGCTTGGGAATGGCTATATTTTCTGATTTCAGAAATGCTCGATTTAGTCGGGATGAAGATTGGTTGGGTGTCTATTTTTTTTATTGCGATTTGAGAGAGGCTAATTTATCAGGAGTTGACATGAGTTATTCTCAATTCATAGGAAGCAACTTTTCGGGAGCTAAAAATTGTCTTTCTGGTGGTCTCCAAGGAGATGTATTCTTTTACCAGACTACTTGGACAGATGGAGAATTTATCCAGGGTCCAACGAGTGCTACTTACCACTGGCGTGGTGAGATTAGGGAGGGTGAATTTTAAATTGTAATAATTAGTCGTAGGAGTTACATCTGTTTCAAAAAACAGGACTTACGCAGAGCATTGAGAAAATTGTAATGTTTTGAACATTTAGATATCTCCCCAACCTATTTCATAATAGTTCTGCGTAAATCCTGAGCAAGTCGGACTTAGGGAGGTGGTGGAAACGAGAAATCGCTCTGTTGTTTAATTCGATTGCGAACATCTTCAGGAAGATTTGACAAAAAGTTAAAAACCGTGTCAGAACCCTGAGTATTCAGAAGATTTTCAAGCTGATCGATAGAAATCTTCCATGTATTAGGTCTTCGCCATTGTTCAGCACTTGTTATAGGCTCGCGGTTTTCACCTAACAGTTGATTAAGTGGGTTCGGGACTGCTGGTTGCCCGTTCCAGTCCGTGTAAGGTTCTGGTATATTGGGCGTAATGTATGTGTAACTGCCAAGAACATCTTGTACCCCAAAACTTGATTGATTGGAAACTAAGATTGTTTTCCATGCCCACCCAGGAATGCGAATTCCGTTAGCTTCTAAATTTGTAGGATCTGTATTTCCTTGATTGGGCGCTTCCGTAAGTAATTCAGGTGCTCTAGTTTTTGGCTGGATAGACCAATTCTGTTCTTTAGTATCAAAAACACCAGCAGTAATATCAAGTTTTTTGTTGTAATCAAAGATTAGCTGCTCAACTAATTTTGATTCAATTCTAGACCATGCAGGCGAAATATCTGGGTCTAATCTACCTCTGTTATTGGGGAAAAGTCGGTTATTGTCGAGCGCTTGCGGGATTAAGTTTGTGCTTAGGTAGGTAGCCTGAGCATCTTTCTCATTTCTGTTTCTATCTTGGTTAGGGATAAGATGACCTCTATCCAAACCCGTTCCTGTATACATTATCCCATCAATTCTAGGCCAGCTCGGAACTTGAGGACTACCAGGCAAGCCTGGATCGGTTATGAATGGAGTATTTGTTCTTCCCTCAACTCGATTTCTCCAAGAGCTGTCAACTTTCCAACTTACCCAGTTAGGAAGCCCAGTAACGGCATTATAAGATGAGGAATACTGAGGTTTTTCAAGCAACAAATTGGTTTGATATGGATTTTGCTCCGGGGCTTTAATATCCCATCTTGCTTCAGTTGGATTTCCCAATCTCAGGTGGTCGCTCTTAAAGAAGACATTATCTATGAAAACATGGTCTCCTCCTTCTAATTCAAACTTCAAAGTAGCTGGTTGCCCTCGGTAAAGCTGTGTCACTTCATCAGGAGTTTGCAAGTTAAGCTGGAAAGTTTCAAAACCTTCTCCACCAAATCCAATCTTATTAGCATTACCTAAGTAGATATTAGTAGCCAGATCGAGCTTTTCTGGGGTATTGACATTTTCGTTGCGGTTGAAAGGGAGTTTTTGCAAATTGCTTTTCAGGTCTATTGTGGTTTTTGCGATCTCTGTACCTGTTGTCGTTTCCAACGTGACCTTCAGGTTTCCTTTTTTGACAGGAGCATGAACATCAAAGCGTAAATTTCCCCAATCGGGAACAACAAACCGATTGTGAACAATTTCTTTGACTCCGTTGGCTCCTAGTTTAAAGGCATAGTCTGTTTCGCTTTTTCCTTTAATGGACTTTACGTCCTCCAAATTTTGAACCAAATCAATATTTGGATTTTGTTGACCGTTGTGGAATGACCACCCAGGTAGCGCGTTAGAAATAGTTCTGCGAACCTGGCTCAAATTCCCCCCAAACGGATCGGTAACAGCATCAAAATTGCCATTAAAAAGAGTCGGAACACTAGCATCGCCGCGCATTCTGGTGCTGTAAGTATTGTCAAAACTTAGCGGCACTCGCGGCTGCGTTTCTGGCCGCAAACGTTCACCGCCACCATTTATAGAATAAAACCATCCAGTCCCAATTCCTTCCCAAGGAGCCTCAGCGCTACCTTGGACAAAGTTTGCTGCTGTATGATCTGGGGTGTACCAAGGATTGACGCGGTTGGGATTGGTATCGTAGAAGTCGGCATCGAACAACACCTCGTAACCTCCATCGCTGCGGCGGCGGTAAACTGGATCTTTGAGCCAATCCACCGCATAGCTGGGTTGCGACTCCGTTAAACCCAGATTCGCACTGCCGGAATACCAATTGAGAACTCGTCCGTGAGTAGCGCCTAAGCCACCCCCAATTACCGGAATAGCATCGGTTTGTCGGCTGAAGCCAGCCCGACTCTCAGCATAGTCCGTTTCCCTAGAACGAGTTCCCAGAAATTCGACTACATCGGGGACACCGAGGAGATTGCCATTTGCATCTTTGGGAAACTGAAGTCCGGGTTGATTGCTAGTATCTTCTGGTGGCAGAAGGTCAGGAATATTTCGACCGTTCGGAGTAAACGACCCCAAACCACTCGGATCGGCTGTAGTTTGGTAGTAATTATCGGCAAATGTAATGCCTTCCCAAGTCTGCACCTTGGGTTCGTAGAAGTTCCTAAACCCTCCAATCCCCACCAGCGAAAGACTCTCCTGATCGAAGTCGTGGGGGTCGATTGTTGTCACTTGAAAATCACGGCCGAATTGATTTGTTCCGCCTGCATTGGGGAATGCTGTCAGCAAGCGCTGCACAATTTCACTATTAACAACTGTGCCCCGACTGAAGCCAATAAAGTGCATGGGGGAACTCAACAAGTCTCCTTGGTTGCGAATTAGATTGCCTTTGCTGTCGTAAAGACTCACCAGATTCCCTTGAGAGTCGCGCTGTCCAATACTTCCTCCCAAAGCCTGGTCTAGCTGTACTAACGATGCGTAGAAAGCATCTGCTGCACCTTCTGTAAAACCAGAATCAGGAACACTTGACTCATTGTTTTGAGCCCAATCAGGCAGCAGCACTAAAGATTTGTCGCTGTAATTGTCAGATATGTAAGTAGCTAATTGTTCGAGGTAATTTGTTGTGGTTTCTGGATTTTGACCTGCGGGGAAGTCTTGCATCACAGCCCCATATTTATCCACAGGAACCCAGAAACCTGTACCCTTATCGTAGCGAATAATCAAACCCCCACCCCCTGCATCCGCGATGTTGTTTGCGATGTCAAAAAAGTTAGCGGGAATTACTGCTTCTGTAACTATCGGAGGTGTAAAACCGTGAGTGAGAACAGTGACGCTTCTGAACGGAGAAAGAGAGCTTTCTAGTTGTGTATTAAACTCCCCAAAATCAAGATTGCGCTCTCCCTCAGCGTTTATTGCTTCGACAGCCCAATAATAGGTTTGACCTGCTGTAAGAGTCCGGTCTGGATCGAGGGTAAAATTGTTGTTATCTCCAAACCTGTCACCTCCATTCCAAACCCAGCCACCCGAAGGCTTCCAAGTTGCTGTTAGAATGCGGTTGGGATTAAAGTCATCAAACTCTTGCCACGGAGAACTCAAAAATTGTCTTTTTTCCTCTTGAGTTAGGTTGGAATTGGGCAGCACTTCCGATAAATTGACAACTTGGTCCCAAGGCAACAGACCCTCACCTTCTGGGAAGGTACTTACAAACAAATTAACTTCGCGTATTTGGGAATCAGGAATGCTGAAGTTCCAGTCAAAAGTCGGAGTCAAGTCATTTATTGTATTCTCACCTGGCCCAATTAAATCCAACCAATCCAGCGGTGTCGCAGCCAAACCGCGAGAGTTAGTCGCAGAAACAGGAGCTCGCTTGCTACCAGGCGGCACGCCGTAAGTATACTGGCTGTTCGCATCAATCAGAATCTGGAAGTCAGCAGCAACACTAACCGCTGGGTTAATATTATCAATGGGCACTGTGGAAAGGTCAGCAACCGTAGCAGTTCGTGCGGTAGTGCTGTCGAACAAAGGCAGCCCGACACCCCGACCTTTAGCATCAATTTGAAATTGACCGGGGTTGGTCACTGTTTTCACGAATTCTTCAGTGTCAAAGACATACACCTTGCCATTAGCACCGCTCAAATTGGGATAGGAAGCATAGAGGTACTTGCTATTACCTGAAAGCGCTAAATCAGTAGCAAATCCGTCGGGAATTGGTCTTGTTCCCGCCACTAATTGCGGATTGGTCAGCGGGTCTTTGATAATGCCGATATTGCTACCGGCCCGCGGGTCTCCATCCACGCTGGGCAATTCCTGACCGAAAAATTTCGTGTCCGCATTGCGACCCACAACAAACGCATAGCTAGCATCCGGTAAAACCGTTACCGAAACTCCCTCATTCACATCAAAGTAATCAAAACTGGAACCCAGCCCTAAACTTGCATATCGGGTGGTAGCAGCAAAACTCACCGGGTCATTATTAGTAATGTCCAATACCCCAAATCCGTTGCTATCTTTGCCGCTGTTCGTAAAGGTCATGGCTAAGGGATTGACGGTGCTTGCTATTCCTTCTACTCCTTCATCGGCTGTGATACTTCCGATTAATTGATTCCACTTTTTGGGGTTCTGACTGGGGTCGCTGGGTCGGTCTTTGGGGTCGATGTTAACAGCGTAAATTTTGCTGTTCGAGCCGTTTGGTGCGGTAACAAACAGCTTTTTGCCGTCGCTGCTAATGGCTATTTGTCGCAAACCGTTCGGGGCTGTACCGACTGGGATGGTTTGGGTGACTTGGTGATAGGTTGAGGAAAACGGGTTGATATCGAGAACGTAGATGGAGTTGCTGCCGATTTTTCCGTCTGCGATGTAAGCGTATTGGTCGCGGGGGTCTATGACTATGGATCGAGGTTCTGCACCGCTGGGCAAATTTATCGGGTTAATACCAGCGGTATTCGGCTGAGTGTCTACCTGTTGCCTGGTCATCGGATCGACTAAAGCAATGCGCCCGGAACGATCCATCGCTACATAAGCACGGTTGCCGTCACTGGTTACAGTTAGTTCTCGCGGTCGATCGAGTATACCATCCGTGCCTACAGAAACGCTGGCAATCGACAAGTCGCTGCTATTAGTAGCTGTGACGACTGATTCGGGATTTGCACCGTTAATAATTGCGATTTTATCTGTTGTCCACTGCGCGCCAAAGATGTATTCTGTATTGTTTTCTATTCGGTAAGGACTGCTATCGTATTTAACTTCTTTGGCTGGTTCTGAGGGATTTGGGCTAACTTTTTCGTTTTGCTTGCGGCTGATGACGATGCGGGATTCACCTAACGGTAAGGTGTTGGGAACTTGAACGGCGATTTCAAATTGATTGTTTGCCAATTTGCGACTTTTGTCTGTCAAAACTGTTCCTTCGTAAGCTTGTCTGCCTACGATAAATTTAACGGTTAAGTCGCTGAATCGGCTGCCTAACGGGTCGCTCAAGTTATCTACTAATACATTAGTACCCGTGATGAAGAGAACGGGTTGATTGTTGGGAAAAGATTGATTGTTGCTGTCTGTAAACTTAAGTTCGGCACTTTGGATGATGGGAGGTGCTTTGGGATTAGAAGCTGTTGGTGCGACTTGGGATGCGCGTCTTTCGCCGATTAAAGCATCTTTGTCGTAAGAGTCGAGATCCCTTTCACCTATAATTTCCCCAGTCAGAGCATCCAGTGCGCTATTTTTTGCGGGGGGGGTAAAATCTGTGTTGGGGAAGCTCTGACTCAAACTGAGGGAGTTGGAAAAGCTGGCAACTTCAGCGCTATTGTTGTCAGCGGCCCGAAGTGGAGGGAGTGTTTGTTCTGAGATGTTGCTGGCGTAAGCTTGACTATTGAGTAAGTTTTTGGTATCAATCTCGAATTCTGGGGCGAGGAAATTCTGAAACGGATCTTGAGAGTTAAAAGGTGAATCTTTAACAAGTTTCATGTTTAATTTCCGTAGATGCGAGTGAGCTGTTTGCTTGTGATAGTTTCAAACTAACTAATTGATGCGCTTCACCCTTCATTCAAGAAGAATGTGTGGATTCGGACTTAATCAAGTTTTTAGTGCGTGATTTTTAGTGAGCTGCCAAGCTTTTATTAAGAATAATGTTCCCGTATTTTCGGCAGCAAGTCAATCACGGAAATTACTGATATTTTCCGTCGGGTACTGGAAAACTGGCAGTGTCCGCAACAACTTAATAGCAGAGCATATGTGAAGGTTGCTGCGCTAGTTAGTTTGTTTGACTGATAAATTGTGATTGAATTGTTAAATTTTTACAGATTCTTTATCAAAGTAATGTACGTTACTCAGCCAAAATACTTAGATTGTTGTAGGCTCGCATTTCAAGCCTACTTAAATTTACTGACTGGAAATTACGGAACAACGGGAGCATCTCTCTTTGGCTTTTATAGTGCGAGATATTCAATAGTTCGCACTGTAAAAAAAAATGCTTTTTGCAAAAATGAAATGCTCCCTGTTGTTCCCTTGTTCATAATAAATGAAAGAATTAGCTGACACGTAAACATCAGAACGTTCTTGAAAGTAAAGCTTGACAGCTTGGGAGCATCTCACCTTTGCAGCCCTCCGCTAGAAATTGGAGTTTTGAGGCAGGAGGCAGGAGGCAGGAGGCAGAAGGAAAGAGGAACAAGGAAAGAGGAACAAGGAAGGAGCCAGAAGAAGGAAGGAGCCAGAAGAAGTATTTTTACAAATACAAATATGAGATGCTCCCAACAGCTTCAACGCTGTAAGTCATGTAATCGCGCGTGATGTCGCTTTCAGCCATCCGCTCTCCGTCGCTGCTGGGATATTGAATTTCTAATTGTTCGGCTTGAGTTAAAATTGTCATTTTTCAATTTTCCTCAAACTTAATTAATTTAATGCCAGCATTCTGTAGGAGTTGGGAAAAGTTCGATATTCCTCAAAAACATCAACAGCCGTAAGGTACGCAGGCATCACGCTACATAATTATGTTATGCGTCCTGGACTTTAAGGCTGGTAAGATGGTGTACAGATACAGACTCTTTAAATTCTAATTAATCCCTCTCTCTAAAATAATCATTTCCGAACCAACAACCGGACTTCTAGCTATTAACTTGCCTTCCATATTCGCAATTTCTAACTTGCTGAAATCGAGTGAGTTAGCCTCCTTCCACATCTTCGTTGCTAGTTGATTTTGCTCAAGTTCGCTGAGTTTGTACCAATCTTCAGCGACTTTTACTGTCAAAATGCTGCTGGCAAAATTAGCTTGAACAGACTCAACTAAGCCGCCTCCCAGTCGATTCTTAATGTCAGTAACTTGATTTTGAATCGCAGCAATCAGAGACTGTTCGGGCGTCAGCGGTGGCGGTGGGATAATTTCTACTGGTTGCGGTTTTTCCGGCGTCACTAAATCGGGCAACTTGCTTTTGAATTTAGCAGAGATTTGCCCAGACGGTACGATCGCCTCTGGGGATTTCGGCGTTCCCGATGCCAGAAAATCATCAAAAGTTTGCGGCGACTGCTGCGCTGCTGGCAAAGGCACTTTTGCTACTTTCTCCGGCGGTTTTGGGGAGAAACTGTTGAGAGTTAAACCGACTGCAACGATTAGAATTGCTGCTATGGCGGCGTTTAAAATTGGATCGGACAGCTTCTGGTTCGTAGATGGTGGCAGTAGCGATCGCACTAGGCGCACAATACTTTGCCAAAGTATACCGACGTTCTGTAAAAAGCTCCCTTCCCTGCGTTGGGATACAGGCTTTTTATCAACTTTTACAGCAACTTTTGGTGGCACGCTGTTAACTTCCGCAGCAACAGCCGCAGGAGTTACTGTTGCTGAGTCTGAAGCGGTGGGCGCGATCGGCTTTTGGGCCTGCAAGGGGGGTTCGGCTGCTAATTTTTTCCCTTTTTTTCCCAAATTCCCAATCGATGCAATCAAAGTTTTGATTCTCTGATTTTTGGGAACCGCGCTGCTGGCATTTTGAGTTTTGCTGCCAGTGGGGGCAGACTTTGCAGCCGAATCAACCTCCGGTGTGGGAGATTGAGAGGGTTCTGGAGTTGACTGGTTTAGTTGTTCTTCTGACATTTTCTCTGCCTTGGGGCGTTGCAAATATATCTAAAAGCGATAAATTTTTAGTTGAGCCATCTCAACCTTAATTTATCATTTCATTAGTTGTAACTGAATCAAAATGAGCATCAAACGCCGTCACTTTCTAATTTTAGGCAGTCTCAGCAGCTTAGGTTTTGCCGGAGTCTGGAAAATGTTTCAGCTTCGGAGTGCCTGGGGTACAGATGCCAACGCTGCTGTCCCTTCTAACGTTGAGGCAGAAAGGGCGATCGTCCCTTTGCCGGCCTCACCGCCTATTTTACGCTTTATTTCGGTAGCCGACACCGGTACCGGCGCAGAAGGTCAGTATGCTGTCGCTGAGGCGATGGCGCAATATCACCGGGAAAACCCTTTTAATGTTACTGTTCTCGCCGGCGACAATATCTACAATAACGGCGAAATTGAAAAAATTAATGCTGTTTTCGAGCGACCTTATCAGCCCTTATTACAGCAAGGTGTAAAATTTTATGCTTGTCTGGGAAATCACGATATCCGCACTGCTAACGGCGATCCGCAAGTTAAATATGCGGGTTTTAATATGCAAGGTCGCTACTATACTTTTCGGCGCGATCCGGTACAGTTTTTTGCTTTAGATACCAATCACAATGCGGATTGGAAAAATCAGCTTGTTTGGCTGGAAAAAGAGTTGAGTCAGAGCACCGCACCTTGGAAAGTTGTGTTCGGCCACCACCCGATTTATTCCTCTGGCGTCTACGGATCGGATCAATCTCTTATTAAGACTTTGACACCTTTGTTTCAAAAGTACGGCGTGCAGCTTTATATCAACGGACACGAGCACAGTTACGAACGCACTCGCTCGATTAACGGTACGACTTATTTAATTTGTGGGGCCGGCGCGGGCACTCGTCCGGTGGGGCGTTCTGAGTGGACGGAGTATTCTGCTAGCCGCCTAAGTTTTGCGACGTTTGATGTCTATGAAGACCGGATGTTTGTCAGTTCTATCGGTACTGACAAACGGGTTTTTGATAGAGGGGTGATTCAAGTGCGATCGGCTTAATTCAAATTATATTCAGGAGGAAACAAAATGAATAGGGGTTTTAGAGCCAATAAAACTGGTTTTGTTTTAGAAACAACTGTAGAAGGTACGTTGAGAGGCCACGGATATCTCGAAATATGCCCCCAGTTGCCGAAAAAGCGCAAGCGAGATTGGCTCTTAATCTCTACTGAAAATCCCAAGCGATATGCTAAACAGGTTTATATCGGGTCTAGTATCTATGAAACTGAAATAAATGTCGATTTTTATATTGTTGGTTGCGGTTTATTTCCTCTGGGTCTAATTGTTGAGTGCAAGTGGCAAGAAGACAAAGGTTCAGTAGACGAGAAGTATCCTTACCTCAATTTAAATATAAAAAATTGCTATCGGGTTCCTACTATTGTTATAGTGGGCGGTGATGGTATGAGACAAGGTTCGATCGACTGGTTTAAAAAACAAATTCCTGACAATCAAAATCTGTTGGCAGTTCACAAGCTAGAAGGTTTTATTACCTGGGCTAACAAATATCTGTAACAGAAATTACGCAACTTTGCCGCGTCTGGCGAAACTAGGTATTGCTCCTACAAAATATGCTTAGGATCGCGAATTAAATAATTTACACTCTTGAAAGTGGGGAGTAGGGTTGGGCTTATAGCCCGCCCTTTCTGGACGGGCGGGACGCCCATCCCACAAGAACCATCACGCATTGTAAGTTATTTAATTCTCATTCCTTAATTATAGACTTGGCTTAAATAATATTTAAAATGAACGTATTAATAATTCCTTGATTTTCCCGCGCTTCAAACTATTAGAATTAATTCCCCTAGATGCTGAGATTTCAATGAGTTTTGGCAGAGATTTATTTGGGAAAGCTTGAGTATCGCGGTAGATTTTTTCGATAAAATCGCAGTTGGAATTAGACAGCATAACTTTCACGCCCCGTTCTGCAAGTTGGGCAAAAATATCTCTCAGTTTAAGCTGTTCCGATTCTTTGAAATTATCCCGGCTGTAAGTGGTGAAGTTACTGGTGGCACTGATTGGATAATAAGGCGGGTCAAAATAAACAAAGTCTTCGCGGCTGGTAGCAAAATCCAAAATTTCATCGAATTTTCTGACTTCAATTTGAGCGGGCGCGAGTAAAGATGAGACCGATCGCAGTAAATCGGCTTGACAAATGTTAGGATTTTTGTATCGACCTATGGGAACATTAAATTCACCTTTTGAGTTTTCTCTGTAGAGGCCGTTGTAACAAGTTTTATTTAGGTAAATCAGGCGTGCTGCTTTTTCTGTATCTGTTGTGTAGGAGCGCGATCGCACCGAGTAATAATAATCTTTATTGTCCTTGCTGTGTTCTGACTGGTGATCGAACAAAAGCTCAATTAGCTCCTCAACTTTATCCCTGACACAGCGATAAGCATTAATCAACTCAGGATTAATATCTGTTAAAACAGCTTGCAAACCAGGGTGCTGCTGTGCTAAGTAAAAAAATACAGCTCCGCCGCCCAAAAAAGGCTCGTAGTAAGTTGTGAACTTTTCAGGAAAATAAGGTTGATATTGTCCAATCAACCGAGTTTTGCCTCCTGCCCATTTCAGAAAGGGACGTGGCAAGACGAAAGAAGGTGCGGCAGCAGACATTTATCTAGAAATAACGGCCCTCTAATATTTATCACAACTAGAACTCAATAGAAATACTTCTGAAGTTCTTACCGGAGGTCGCGTGGCATTAAACAGACAGTGCCGGAGCGATCGGCGAAAAGTTTTCGTTAGAATTATATATGTCAGCTAAGCCTAGGCAAAAATGCCCGAGCGCCCGATCGGCAGATTTAGCTCCGGCTGTGCCAAAATTGTCTAACTCGCTCACAAGTGTTACCAGTCAAAGATTGTGCTGTAACACTTTACCCCACCAAGCTCATGCAAGATTTTATTAATAACGTCTCTCGCTACCCGCGCTTTTTCATTACGATATGTCTGGGAATTTTCTTTTTCCTGTTCGAGCGACTCAAGCCCCTGCTCGATCGACCGGCAACTGCGATCGCCCTGATTAGTTCGATTGTAGCGACTTTTGTCTTTCTAACTTTTACACTGCGGGCTATGTTAGGCCTGAGTTCGGTTTAAAGCCTGCGCTTGAACGCAAACACCAACGGCAAATTCAGTTAACACACTAATTCCCCAAGTAACTGCCAACTCTTGCAGGCGATCGCACACTTGACAATAGTCGTTGCGATACATTGGAAGAGGAAAAAAATTGCGCTAGTTACGCCCGCGCTGCTCAACCAAGCCGCAGGCAAACATTACCGAAGTGCAGGACAAGCGTTTGGGGCTATCAACATTCACTGGGGAAATACTGCACCTCTGTTTCCCCGGTGTCCCACTTAATCATTAGGAAGCGGCACACCCCGCCCCGCTTTCCTCTCCCGTTAACCTGACGGTATCACGAGAGTTTCCAGCGGACAAGACAGATGAAGTTTGAACATATCTATCAATTTTTTCAAGACCCCCCTCCTGTTTATCTAAACAAGGAATTAGCTGTGTGTTACATTCTTTCCGTGTTATTGCGCGGAGATTCCTACGGTACAGAACTAATTGGCCAACTAGAGAGGGAATTCCCCATCTACCGACTTTCTGATACCGTTCTCTACAGCGCTCTGAAATTCCTCGAAGATGAAGCCGTAATCACCGGTTACTGGAAAAAAGTAGAAGGACGTGGCCGCCCCCGTCGGATGTATCAAATCCTCCCTGAGTGGCGGCACCAAGCTCAAGACCTCGCTCGTCTCTGGCATGAGTACATTGGTCAGGGAAACGGCGCGTCCGAGCGTCGTTCCCGCGCCTTAGAAACTGGTCAGACGGGTTAGCCGAGTTGGAATCGGATGCCTAAACCCTGGAGATGCTGGCGCTACTTGCAAAGCGATTTGCCTGATTGCCTTCGCTTTGCTAGATCGCCCGCCGCACACCGATTAAAGCAGCTACACAACGTCAGGACTTACGCACGGTCACTTGAGAATTAGGGATGATGGGGAGATAGGGGAATTGGGTGATGGAGAGCAAAACGCCTTGCAGAAGAAGCTTTCTGCGAATTTTGATAACAAAGTGTCTGCGTAAGTCCTCGATCGCTTTCGTATGTAAAGTTCTGTAAAGTAATAGTAGATCATTTAAATTACACAAACTTCTACCGATGGATACTGCTGTTCTTCCTTCTACCTTTGTGCTAACGCTACTGCTGGCTGTTGGCTTGTTTTTCTTCATCAAGGCTTCAGTCAAAGATCGAATCGAACAAGTCAAGCTGGCTTCCGAGAGCGCCCAAGAGTCACTGTTAACCGACTTACAACAGTATTTTGCCCAGAGAGCTTACCGAGTTGCAGCCGTCGATGCCCCCAACTATAAAGTCACGTTTGAGGGTTTTGTCAGGCCGAGTTGGTTTCTAGCTATTTTTCTAACTCTGCTGAGTGCAGGCGGCGCTCTGTGCTTGGGACTGGTTTTGGGAATGCTAGTTCCCCAACAAGGTCAAATTTTCCTAGCTTTGGTACTGCTGTCCCCGCTGGCGGGGGTATTTTATTGGAAAAAAGCTGGACGCTCTGAGCAAGTCTCGCTCAAACTCGAATCAGTTGCTGAGTCGGGAAGCCCAACCAAGAGCTTTGTTACTGTCAGAGCTCACCGCGATGAACTCGCAGCCATGCAAAAAGCTTTAGATTTGAAGCCGATCGATTAAAAGTTTGACGCGGAACTTTTTTTGATATGCTAGATGCCGTAGTTAGACTTCTAGCTGACAAACCCATAACTCAAGAGCGGCTTTCTAGTTGATAAACCCGTGGCTGTTTTTTTGATCCACTTGTTCGATCGACCAATTTGATCGACAAAACAATCAAAAAAAACCATTATCGTGAAAGTGCCAATTGTGGCGATCGCCCTTGGGGTGCGATAACGCCTGTTGCGATGGCTCCTTATACCCTAATTTCTAAGGACTTTTCGCAGAAATTTCAGTTGGCACTCTCCAGACAATGAGAACTCTCGCGCTTTTGTTAAAAGACTTAGAAAAACATTGCTGTCAATGTTTTGAGCTAAACATTTTGAGCTATGCGCGGCTGGCTGACACCACAGGAATTTTTTCTGTGGTAGCTTCCAACATCACCTTTAAGCTGGGAAACAAGAAATGGTTTTCTTCTACGTATTGGGCTCCAAATAAACCTTTTTCAGCCCAGAAGTATCTGTCAGTGGTATGCTCGTTACGCTTGACTAACAGCAAAGCTGGGGGAGCAATGCCTTCTGCATGGATGAACTTGCGAGCCGCTGTTACGGGTTTATCTTCGCCGCTCTCGATGCTATATTGAGGCACACACTCTAAAATTCTGCGTCCTTCTTGTCGGCGGCGACTCTTGCGTTTGCGTCTCCTGGCCAATTTCTTTACCTCCTCTGTGAGCAGACAGTATGAGCAGACAGGTTGTAATGATAGCTACCAAATCCGAGGCCAGTATATCCGTTCTAGCTCAAAAAATCAACTGTTTTTAATATATCGACATAATCTTAACATTCGTGCCGATCGACAAAAGTGTAGCGGTTGTGGTATGGTTGGCCGCAAGTTCCGCCAAAAGCCAAGCTTGGCGATCGGTGGAAGCTGCGCCGACGGCGATGCGGGGCAATTTTGGTTCATGAAAGCCGCATGCCTTCAACATAGCTGTCTTCTATCAAAGGGAAGAAACCTGAAATCTAGAAGTCTCTCATCAGTAATCGGTGGCCGATCATTTGTAATTTACTTAGAATTCCGTTAGATATCTTAATGATGTGGCGCTCATGTTAATGCCAGCCAGTTCAGAATTTGTCAAACTTTGCCGCTCGCAGGTAGCCATCGCCGTTAGTTTGGGAGCGGAATTCAGCGCGGTATACCTGACACAAGAGATCGTAGAAGGCAGCGAAGCAAAGTTGGTGCCGATCGCAGTTTACCCAGAAACCTCAGCCGAATCGGAAGAAAATCAGGGGTTGAGGTTGCAATCTCCCGAAAGCTCGACAGTGAAACCGGTACCGCGACTGCTGGCGCCACCTGTTCGGCCTGTGGAAGAATCAACGGTAGGGGCGATCGCACCCGATCGACTTCCGGGTAAGGAGCGCACTTCCCATCAGTGCCAAGGCCCGGAGAATGTGTGGCAGCAGCGGATGCAAATTGTGACGCCTCTGATACACGAGGGAGCTGTAATGGGACTTCTAGTCAGCGGTCGGCAAGACAGGCCTTGGAACGAGCGAGAGGAGGCTCAAATACAACAAATTGCTCGCACCTTAGCCCTAGCCTGCATTTTAGACCAGCGATCGCAGTGGATGCAGCAGGAATTGGGTACGAGTCGGCAAATCCAGGCTCAGGTTTACGACACGATGCACAATTTGCTGCATCAGTTCAAAAGTCCGCTGACAGCGTTGCGAACTTTTGGCAAGCTGTTAGCACGGCGGCTGGTACCCGAAGACAAAAACCGCAATGTGGCTTTTAGTATTGTCCGAGAGAGCGATCGGCTGCAAGAGTTGCTCGGCCAGTTCGATCGAACTGTTGACACCGGCGAATCACATCTAAAACTGCGATCGGGCACTTCAGAAAAAGCAATGTCCAATGTGGAATCAATCCGGCATTCTCCCCTGTCGCTGTCACCTGCGGCCAATGTCCAGGAATCCTGTTTTGTTACAGAAGTCTTAAAACCGCTGTTAACTTCCGCCGAGGCGATCGCATCCGAAAGGCATCTGAAATTGGTAGCCGACATCGAGGCGGATTTGCCACCAGTCTCCGCGAACGATCGAGCTTTGCGCGAAGTTTTGAGCAATTTAATTGACAATGCTTTGAAATATACCCCTGCAGGTCGCCAAATTTATATTAAAGTAAGGTACAAAGCAGCGGATGGCGATCGGGAAGGATACAGCCAATTGCCAGCCATAGCAGTTGCCGTCAGCGACACAGGTTCCGGCATTCCCCCCCAAGATTTAGAGCATTTATTTGAGCGGCACTACCGGGGAGAAAAAGCGCAGACCGAAATTCCCGGCACAGGATTGGGTTTGGCGATCGCCCGCGATTTAGTCCGCCAAATGCAAGGAGAAATAGAAGTATTTTCCCCTGTCAATCCTGAATGGCTGCCATCGGCGGAAACTCACTTATATCCAACCGATAGCGGCACTACATTTGTGGTTTGGCTACCCGTGAATAAGTAACGAACTCTATTGCTTGGAGACATTTTTTATGAAGCATCTGCCTTTCTTCGATAAAATTCCCAATTTTTCAAATTCTTTAGAAGTTTTCAAAAAACACTTTTTTCGTGTACGGTTTTTAGCTGCTTTTAACATTCTGACTGTTCTGATTTTGGGCGGGCTGAGCGTATACGCAAAACTCAACAACCAGGGAGACGGAGTTGAACGCCTGTTTAGCGATCCTTTTAATTTCTGGTTCCCTTACGAAGGCATTCTCACCGGAGTTTCCGAAGTCCTATGGTGCATCCCAGTCGCAATTTGTGCATTTACTTTCGGAGTGGTGCGCCAAAAAGACCCGCGGAGTCGATCGGCGATATTCTTATTTTTTAGTGCTTTACTGCTGGGAGTCTTTTTCCTAGATGACAGGTTTCGGATGACTTTGATTATTTCTCGATTGGGAATATCTAAGAAATTAATTTATTTGTGTTATGGTAGTGCTGTTTTCCTTTACGGAGTTAAGTTTTGGCGATACATCAAAACCACTCCTTACCTGCCATTAGTCGCAGCATTCCTATTGTTGGCTATCTCGCGGTTTGCGGATCCTTTACACTTGCGAAATCAAGGAGTACACGCGATGTTAGAAGATGGCACTAAATTATTAGCTCTTCTGAATTTAGCCCTGTATTTTTGGTACGTCTGTCATCATGAAGTTTGGCGGCATTTGCAGCAGAGGGAAGAACGTTGAGCGCCTCGATGATATTACAAAAAAAGGCCTGGCTGAATTAGGGTATCACTAAGCAACGCCGGCGATCGCCTAAAAGCCAAATAATTTATTTTATTTTGATATGGAATTGAAAGAGCGGCAGATTTTAGATAGTGAATTAAAAATCGAAGGGAATGTCTTAGCAACAAGTTGCCTGAGTGAGAATAACAAATATTTTTTGGTTTCACACGAGCTAAATAATGTCTTAACCTTGTATTTTCGCCCTCAACTCTTGTGATACAGCATATTCCATGTAGATGTAGATCGCGAGAAACCGGGTTTCGAGCAACAGAATCAGTAATGATACGAGAACTGTAAAGAAACCCGGTTTCTGGGGTGCACTTCATAAACCTAGAATACGCTGTATATGGAATAAGCTGTCGCGCATTTAAACTGTATATTCAGGGCGGGCGGGACGCCCAACCCCTACTCCCCACAAGACTTTAAATTTTTTTGACATACAATTTAAAGGCAGAACAGCTTATGCTGTATTTTTACGACACAGTTGGTAACGTCTGCGAACATATTGTTAAAAAATATAGCGGTTCTCAAGCGTTGTGAGGTATGGGGGCGAGTCCTATGCCCTATGCCCTATGCCCTATGCCCTATGCCCTATGCCCGCGTGAGCAGCTCATGTTACTGAGAAAGGCTATATATTGAAAACCAATACAATTACAGCGTATCCCAGCTTTATGAAGTGCAGCTTTAGACACGGCAATGCCATTCCCCTACGGGGATTGAGCCATCAGGGGTTTACTTCATAAACCTGTAATCTGCTCTAAGTTAGAAGAATGTGGCTAAAGCCGCAGTGGCTATCCCGACCCCAGAAGGGGGGGACTTGCTGCGGGGAAAAATTCAGTCATAATTTTGATTAATGAGCAATTACCAATTAGCAATTACCCTATTCTCATGCAACTGAAAAACGGTATACGATCAATTCAGCCCGATGAGTTTTCTAGGCATTCGCTAGGGCGGCGATCTTAGTGCATTTACAGATAGTCGGCAGCTCAATAATAAACTGCGTGCCCTGCTCTGGCTGAGAAATACACTCCAATTGACCACAGTGCTTTTCTATTAGAATTTTTCGGCTGATTGACAATCCCATGCCTGTACCTTTTCCTATGGGTTTAGTAGTAAAAAAGGGAGTGAAAAGTTTAGCACGAACTGTTTCTGTCATGCCCAAACCATTATCAGCAATTGTTATCAGGATGCGGGAATCCGAGGTAATGTTGTCATGGGAATTGCCTGGTACAACTTCAGTCCGAATCAAAATCTGGGGGTGAAAAACTGCACCATCTCCTCTTTCTCTACTTAGCCGCTCTTCTAAAGCATCTATAGCATTCGCTAAAAGGTTCATAAACACCTGATTGAGCTGACCGGCATAACAGTTCACCAGCGGCAATGCACCATAGTCTTTGATCACATTAATAGCAGGGCGATCGGACTTAGCCTTTAGTCGGTGCTGTAAGATCATCAAAGTGCTATTAATGCCTTCGTGGATATCGACTGATTTAATTTCAGTTTCATCCAACCGAGAAAAATTGCGTAGAGAGTGAACAATATTGCGAATGCGTTCGATCCCTAACTGCATGGAAGAAAGCAATTTTGGTAAATCATCTATGATAAATGGCAACTCTCCATCTTCTATTTCATGGATAATTTCTGCTTCGGGTTGCGGGTAATACCTTTGGTAAAGATTCACCATATTAATGAGTTCTTTAATATAGTCGTTGGCGTGGGAGAGATTGCCGTAAATAAAGTTAACCGGATTGTTAATTTCATGAGCCACACCTGCAACTAATTGACCGAGACTAGACATTTTTTCACTTTGAACTAGCTGGAGTTGTGTTTCTTGGAGTTCTTTGACAAAATGATCTAAGGCAACAGATTTTTGGTGCTCTTTTTCTTCACTGAGACGGAGTGCTTTCTCTACTTGTTCGCGTCGCTCTATTTCAGCCTGCAAACTCTGACTCAGAGAAAAACTTCTCAAAGCTGTTAGAATCGTAGTGTATAGCTTTGATGTCGTTAATTCAGTTTTAGTTTTATAGTCATTAATATCGTAATTGATAATAATGCTTTTTTCAGGTACTTGTCCGGGTTGACCCGTGCGTAAAATAATTCGCACTAAATGATTGCCTAAAACTTCTCGGACATATTTAACAAAGTTTAAGCCAGCATCATCTGTTTCCATAATTACATCAAGTAAGATGATGGCAACATCAGGATTTTCTTGGATTAGCTGTTTAGCTTCACGAGCGGAGTAAGCATTAATGAAGGTTAAAGATTTATTTTCAAAGACAAACTTCCTTAGTGAAATTTCGGTAGCGGTGTGAACTTGAGCCTCATCATCTACAACTAAAATTTTCCAGCTTTCACTCAGTTTTTCTTCTGTGGTTTCATCTGCAAATAATATCTCGTCATCCGAGTCCATTACTTCGGCAAAGTATACTGTTTCTGGAGATGGTGGAGTTAAGAAATCGTCAAAATCACTTTTCATTGCTGTACACCTTTATTTTTTACTAATGTGTAGGTTTGAAGTTAGAAAACCTGTTAAGCAAAAGGCAGAAGGGAGAAGAGTTAGACAGCAACCTTTTCAGTCATCCTTATTTTACTTTTAATGAGGTGAACTTACTTAGTTATCTTGGCCAGGAAATCGGAATTGTAACTCTACATTGGTGAATCAAGTTGCATCGGTAATTTAATAATAAACTTGGTTCCTCTTCCCACCTCACTTAGACATTCAATTTCACCTTTTAGTTTTTGGGTGACTAAATTGTAAACAATATGTAACCCTAACCCACTGCCACCTTGACCACGCTTAGTGGTAAAGAATGGATCAAAAATTTTACTTAAGTTTTCTGGGGGAATACCTTTACCTTCATCGGCGTATTCAAACCTTAGCCGATTGCCTTCTTGCTCCCAAGCAAAGATTAGTTCCCCAGAAATCCCTGGTTCGTAGGCATGAATCAGAGAATTGATTAGCAAGTTTGTCACAACTTGGGACAAGGCTCCTGGATAAGAATCTATAGCAATTTTGCTATCTCCCTTAATTTTAAGCGAATGTGGGCTATTTTTCAACTTTGGTTTTAATTGTAATAAAATTTCATCAAGATAAGGTCTGATCTGGAAAGTACGCCGTTCTTCGCTAGAGCGATCTACTGCTACTTGCTTAAAGCTTTGAATCAATGCTGCCGCGCGCTCTAGGTTAATTAGAAGTGCCTTACTGCTTTGGGTAGCAATATCGACAAATTCTTCTAAATCCGATCGCTTCATTTTGCCACTTTTATAAAGAGAGGCAAATTCTGTGGTATTTTCTGCCAAAGCTGAAGCAACCGTGACACCCACTCCGATGGGAGTATTAATTTCATGGGCAACACCAGCAACTAATCCTCCCAGAGATGCCATTTTTTCAGATTCGACTAGCTGAGTTTGGGTGGCTTTTAAAGCCTCTAGGGTGTTCGATAATTGTTGAGTCCGATCGCTCACTAATTGCTCTAAGTTTTGATTAAACTCCTGTAAATTTTTGTAAAGTTGAGCATTCTCAATGGAAATAGCAATTTGGGCAGATAACAGTTTTAACAATTCTAGGCGATCGGTAGTAAAAGCCCCTTCAGTCAGGTTATTTTCCAAATAAAGAATGCCTGTCAGCTTACCTTGGTGCAGCAGAGGAGTGCAAAGAATAGACTTCGGTTGAGTGGCTGCAATATAAGGATCGCGGGTAAATTGTCCCTCTTGGGCCGCATTATTTAACACCACATTTTCCTGGGTGCGAATCACATAATTGGCGATCGCACAAGCCAGCAAAGGAGTGCCCCCAGAAGCTGCTATCGGATTGAGAGGAAGCGATTGCAGCACACTAACTTCATCCTCCTGCACCGAACCTTCCGCCTCTAGCGCCCAGTTTCCCGCTTTTTCTAAAATCAAAAAACCTTTTTGCGCCCCCGCATTCTCGATCGCAATTTTCATCAATCTTTCCAGCAACCTACTCAAAACTATTTCACCCGAAATCGCGCTCGTTGCTTTCATCACCGTAGCTAAATCTAGCGTCTCACCCAAATTGCTGCTAGTAGTCGCCGTCGTTGTGCGGTTAACCTTTGTTTGAGTAGTTGTCTTTCCTGATGTTCTCACTATTAATTGGGGATACTTTTCCTCCAAACTCTCAACTTTACGTTTAGCCCCCCAGTATTGGTAGCCATAGTGGGCTTTAGTCAAGTAGATGTGGGCAAATTCTTCTTTATCTTTCCCCAACCAGAACTTAGCAGCCAATTCCGCCGCCAGCGCTTCATTCTGAATAAAATCATGCTCTCTAGCCTCAGCTATCGCGCGATCGTACAAATCCATCGCCGACAAATCTCGACCTGAAATTCTCGCCATTTCTGCCGCCACCAGCGAGAATTTATGTGCAAAACTTTCCGAGCAGTTATCCGCCCAAACTTTGATTTGTTTCTGATTAGCTTCTAATTGCTGCCAGTAATCTTTTCGCTCCGATTCAGAAACCTCTGAATACAGAGCAGTTAAAATCAGACAACGGTAAAAATAATGGTGAGCACTAGAAATATGACCCATCAAATAATCGATCAGCTCTGCCGCGCGTTCAGATGCTTCTAGCGCCTCACTATACTGTTCGTAAAGATATAAAGTCTGCGCTTTTAAAACATAAAACTCGCACAGCGCCGCCATGCTTTTACGGTCCTGAAAATTTTCTAAATGCTGTTTTTCGCTAACTTCATCCTCTTCGCCCATCAAATTTAAAATTGCTATCTTATTAGCAATAATAATATCAATAGCCCACAAATTTTTAGTATGATAGCAGAAATGGAGCGACTTGCCAATATCTTCCAAAAGGTTATTCAAATTCATACCCTGGAAGAAATAGGTAATAGTTTGAAACATCCGGTTATAACCCGTCCATTGCAAATTGCCCGATTGCAAGCCAACTTTATAACCTTCGTTATTAATTTCCGCCGTAGTTTTGAGCGGTCTCACCCAGCAGTTTAAGTAATTGGCAAAAATCACACTATCTTGGCAGTTTTGAGACAAGTTATTTGAATTTTCGCTGAGAGTCAGAGCGAGTCTGCCAAACTCATAAGCCGATTGGTAATCCCCTAAAATTGAATTCAGGATAATTCCATAACATGAATAGCAGTAAGACCCTCCCGCTACAAAACCGTACTTGAGAGAAAGGTTAATCGCTTTGATCACAGTCAACTTCCACAGTTCTTGAGATGAAAAGAACGTTAGCGGCCCCATGTTACCCAATAATTTCATAGCCATTTGTTGAGCCGGCTCTTTCATCTTGTCGGCATTAATTAATGCAGCAATTTCTTGGTTAGCCAAGTTGGCTTTAGCTGCCGCCATTTCCGCATTAACCGCCTCGCTTAAATTATCTTCATCCAAGTCTATGCCCAGCAATTGAAGGGCTTTTAATCCCGATTGAATTGCTTCTTGATATTTACTTAGCAGAGTGTACTGCACGATCAAAATGTTGTAAATTTCGGCTTTTTCTAGCTCTGATTTAGCCTGGGCAAATGCCACTTCTATTAAAGCTTCTGATTCATCAAAATTGCCGTTTAAATATTCGGCTTCGGCTAGCTCCTTATGAAAGGTAAAAGCTAGTTCGTAGGATTCTTGCCAAATATCGCCCGGTAAAATTTCTAGACCGAATTTTAAGTAATCTCTGGCAGCAGCATAAGCCGTTGCATCTTTGGCTTTGCGAGCGGCTGTTAAATTTAAAATAGCTAGTTCAATTTTCTCGTGAGCATCAATGATTAAATTTCGACCGGAATTCAAATGATCAGCAATTTCAAAAATTCTTTCGGCTCGTCGCTCAGGAGAAATATTTGCCAGTAACAGACGACCAATTTGTAGGTGAATTGCTGTTTGCAGTTTTGAGTCAATCAAAGCGTAACCTGACTGCTGCACGCGGTCGTGCAAAAATTTATAAGTAGTAATTACCAAGTCGGAGTTAATTATTTCTGATTCGGTAGCACCTAACTCAGAAGTAGTTAAGATTAATCCCTCTTGGATGGCTGGCAATAGTTCTTGAAACGTGGCTCCCCAAGATTTCTCATTAATAATTGAAAGAGTGTTTAAGTCAAAACTATTACCCACGCAAGCAGCCAACCGCAAAACTTGCTGAGTTGATTGGGGAAGTCTTTTCAATTTCCCAATCATCAATTCAATGACGTTATCAGTAATACCTACGGATTCAATTTCGGAAATATTCCAATCCCAGTTTCTTTCATGAAAATTGAATCTCAGCAGGTTTTCTTGATAGAGAGTTTTGAGAAACTGATTGACAAAAAAAGGATTGCCTTGAGTTTTACTGACCACTAACTCGGCGAGGGGGAGCGCTGATTTTTGGTCTTTACGCACGGTATCAGTAATTAAGTTAACTATGTGGTGAAGGTGTAAGGGAGCTAAAGTAATTCGCTCGATGCTTGCACCTTCATTTTGCAGCTCGTCCAAAGTCATCATTAAAGGATGAGATGGGTTGACTTCGTTGTCTCGATAAGCACCAATTAGAAAGAGATAGTTGGTTTGCTCATCGGCGAGCATTACTTGTAGCAATTTCAATGTAGCGGCATCAGCCCATTGTAAATCGTCGAGAAAGATGACTAAGGGATA